>NZ_BAAJPH010000144.1:0-260 GCF_057538885.1 Alicyclobacillus sp. CIJ1
CAACAAAGGGCTCACCTCGCCTGAGTGGTATCCTTATCATAGCGCGATTTCTGGTCTTCAAACCACCGCGCTTGCGAAAAAAGTGTTGCAATCGGTGTCGAACGTGCTATAATTGGTCAAGGAAAGGAAAGGAAAGGAAAGGTAAACTATCGACTAAAGGTCAAAGTTAGTCAACATCAATCAACGGTCGAGACGTGGGCGGGCGCCGTCTTTGAGATTCGCAAGGTTTTGCGTATCAGCCCGCTTACGTCCGTGCAGGT
>NZ_BAAJPH010000145.1:0-69812 GCF_057538885.1 Alicyclobacillus sp. CIJ1
TTATCCACAACAAAACGCATGCCTACAAAAATACAAATGAAAACACGGCGCATGCCTGTGGATAAGTCCGACAAGCCGCGCCGCAATAGGATCCCACATCCATCCATGAGTCTACGTGCTATGTCCAACTGTCGAAGTCGGGTTTGTCCATGCGCGCCTTGGCGCCTGCCGTCGCGTGCGGCAACGGTGTCGTCCTGAAGCCGCACGAAGAGGCTGCCATCACGGGCGGCACGCTGCTCGCGAAGGTGTTTGAGGAGGCGGGCGTGCCGAAGGGGCTGGTCAACGTCGTCGTGGCTGACGTCGCGGAGATCGGTGATGCGTTTCTCGAGCATCCGATTCCGAGAATCATCTCGTTCACCGGCTCCACAGCGGTCGGGCGGCATATCGCGGAGGTGGCGGGTCGGCACCTGAAGCGGGTGACCCTCGAACTGGGCGGCAACAGCGCGCTTATCGTGCTCGACGATGCCGATCTCGACCTCGCCGTCGACGCCGCGATATTCAGCCGGTTCACGCATCAGGGCCAAATCTGCATGTGCGCCAATCGCCTGATCGTCGTCAAGGATGTGTACGAGCAATTTCTCGGGAAATTTGTCGAACGCGTCTCGAAACTGAAGATGGGCAATCCTCGGGACCCCGAGACGGTCATCGGGCCGCTCATCAACCGCCGTCAGGTCGAGCGGCTGCTCGCCGTCGTCGATACGAGCCTTGAACAGGGCGCTCGAGTTGCCTATCGGGGACCCGTGGAGGGGAACGTCGTGGGGCCAGTGGTGCTCGTGGATGTGCGCCCGGAGATGGCGTGTGCCCGAGAGGAGATGTTCGGCCCCGTGGTGGCGGTCATACCCGTCGAGAACGAGGAAGACGCGGTGCGCGTGGCCAACGACAGCGACTACGGCCTGACGGGGGCTGTCATCACTCGCGACGTGGAACGCGGTGTGCGGATCGCCATGCAGGTGGAAACAGGGATGTTTCACGTGAACGACGGTACGGTGAACGACGAGCCTCTCGTGGCGTTTGGCGGCGAAAAGGCTTCGGGCGTCGGGCGGTACAACGGACAGTGGGGGATCGAGGAGTTTACCACGCTCAAATGGATTTCCATTCAGCGCGAACGGCGCCAGTATCCCATTTGACCACGCGGTCACGAGCGTCATGAGTACAGCGGGCCCGAGGATATCTCCGGGCCCCTCGGCCATGTTCCCCTTGTCGCCACGCGCATCCCCTTGTTACAATATTCACTGATGTCCAGCACGAGGCCGTGCAGCGACGGTGGATAGAGGGAGAGACACATGGCAGCATCCAAGCTGAAAGGCTGCATCGAGGCTGACATCTCGAACGCCTTGACGAAGTGGGAAAAGGACTATCTAGGGCGCGGCTCGGTCTCGGTCAAGACGGATATCCTGCGGGATATGATCATCGTTTCGCTGCATGGCATTCTTTCGTCCGCGGAGTATGCGCTTTGCGAGACATACGAGGGAATGTTGTCCGTTAAGCGGACGCGCACCAGCTTGGTGGAATCCGGTGTCGAGGATCTGAAAGAGATCATCCGCCGGATCACGGGCGAGGAAGTGAAGAGTTTCTTTACGGATTTGAGCACGCGGACGGGCGAGCGGATCATGGTGTTCCGATTGCATTCGGATCTCGAGCGGAAACTGGAGTCCGGCGAGTTCGAAGGCGGCCGCGAAGTCGTGGATGCGGGGCGGGACGCGTGACCGTCGCTTACGTGGGGTCATGTCCAGGCGAATGGCGGCGTAAAATCAATAGAGGAATGTCACCTATCTGTATCGGTACGGCGAGCGCAGCGCACAGCCTCTGGAGAAGGGGTTGACGAGGCGGTCCCGTATCGCCAACGTGACCGGGTGTTTGTTCAACTGGCGTGAGTTGACGAAAAACCGGCGTGACTCGAGGGACGGAGGTTTGAAACCTCTCTTCCGTCGAGCGCGCCGGTTTTTTGTATGTCAATGTCGAATGGCGCGGCGTAGGAGGGGACACATGGATTTCGTGAACGTTCGAGAAGTTGTAGCGGCCTGGGTGGTGGCCTGGATTGCCGCCGGTATGACGGGAGCCTTGGTTCAGCCTCTGCGCGAACCTTCGCGGCGCATTGGGATTCACCTTGCGAGCCTTGGCCTCGTGAGCCTCGTGTCGGTCGTCGGTCTTGTGACGGGGGCGACGGGTGTGCCATTGGGCCCGCTTCATCCGACCGGCCTCGGCTGGGCGATTTCGTTGTACATCAGTGCGCTTGGCCTCGTCGTTCAAACCTTTTCCGCACGTCACCTGGCCGGAGACGAGCGGTACGGCTCCTACTTGGCTTGGATGACCTGGATTTTGTTTTTTGCGAGTGCCGCTTGGATGGCAGACAATGTGTGGTTTTTCGCCGCGTGTTGGGTGGCGATGGACGCGGGGCTCATTCGGCTCATCGCGATGCAGCGTCGAAGCCGCGCCGCTCGGGCAGTGGCGCGGATGACCTGGGCGAGGCTCGCACCGAGCATGGCGGGCGTCCTTCTTCTTTGCAGCATGGCAGCATGGGCTGGGCAAACGTCGTCGCTCGGTGCGGGGATCCGCGCGCTCGCCGCGCACCCTGGCGCAAGCCTGGTCGCGGGCCTTCTTCTCGACATCGTGGCGCTCGCTCAGGCGGGCAACTGGCCATTCGGGCGCTGGCTGCTCGACTCCGCCGTAACGCCGACGCCCGTATCCGCTTTGATGCACGCCGGGTTCGTGAACGCGGGAGGGCTGCTTCTCGCCAAATTTTCTCCCGTCCTCGCGGCAAGGGGAATCCTCCCTCGCGCGCTGCTTGTGGCCGTGGCATGGATTAGCATCGCCATCGGCACGGGGATCCTCATGATCCATGCGGACTACAAGCGCCAGCTCGTCGCGTCCACGATGGCCCAAATGGGGCTCATGTTGACGGAGTGCGCAGTGGGTGCGTACGCCGTCGCGATGGTCCACCTGTTGCTGCATGGGCTGTTCAAAGCGACGCTCTTTCTGCGATCCGGCTCGGCCGTGCCGCGCCCAGACGAGGTATTGGTGAAGGCGGAGGAGCCCTCCCTTGGCTTTCCGTGGTCGCTGCTCGCTGGCTCAGCGTTGTTCCTGCTCTATACCCTGCCCCATCCGGCAGATGGGCTTCGCCTTCTGTCCGGTTTGCTGCTTGGCGCGGGATGTGCAGTTGCACTCACTTCCGCGATGACCCTACGGGTTGGGCGATGGGCGGGCGCCGCCGCTGTAGTTTTGGCAGGCGCGCTTGCGTTGGTGCTTCGCGACGAATTGATCCGTGCGTGGGAGGTCCTTCTGGGAACTCCACGACCGGTGGACGCGCAGCTCGCAGTTGCGGCCGCGGGCCTGATGGCGCTTCAGGCCGCGCTCTACGCTTGGCTTCGCAGTCGTTCTCGCGGTCCATGTTCCGTGCGCCTCTATGCGTGGCTCGCGTATCTCGGCGATGCGAGCCCGCATGCCATCGAAGCGCAGCCCGTGGCGCTTGAAACACTGGGAGAGGAGGCGATACTTTCGTGACCTCGTCACTCACGTTGCGTCCTGATCCCTGGACTCCGACATCCGCCGCAGCCGCGGCCGAGATAGCGCTCGACGTGACCGCCGTTCAATGGCCCCTCCCGGTGTGGATTGCGCGGCATCCCTGGCCGGAAATGGAACACATACCCTTTCTTGAGGCGATGCGGAGACTTCAGGCGCTCGGCGGGGTGCGGCTGTACCCCTCCTGGCGCCTGCTGCAGGACGCGTATTCCCGCGGAGAGATTGATCCAAACGCGCTCAAGGATCGTATGAATCGATACCTGGACCACCACGTCCCAGTGTCGCTGCGCGCGGCGTTTGCCCGTATTCAGCCCCGTCTTACGCAAGAGGAGGCCGAGCTTCCCATCACCGACGAAGCGGCGGCGCTCGCCGCGCGAACAGCTGCTCGCGTGGATCTGCCGCCTGAGGCGCTTCGCTTTGCGCTCCCGTCCGACGAATCGCGATGGCGCGTCGATGCGCTCACCGCGCGTTACCTTCGCCTGTACCTGGACCGGGGGCAGGCGGCGTGGCCGATGCCAGGGCGAGATCAGGGACTTTTCTCGGCTGCCCGCGCGCTCCTCATGCGCGATCCGTCGCTCGGCAAGGTGGAGAGGCGCCGAATGGAGGAGCTGCCGGAAGACCCGGACGCGGTGCTCGCGTTTGGGCTCGACCGGTTCCGCGTAGCGCCGCGCTTTGCGGCAGATTACTTTCGCGTGCATTATCTGCGCATGCCGGGCTTTGTGGGGGCGCTTCGGTATCAGGATAGGGAAGGCAGAGGCCAAGGCCGCCTGCTGCGCGAGTATCTGGCGTTGCGAGTGCTCCTGGAGTGGGCTTTTGCAGGGCCGGATGGCGTCTTTGCGCCGCATCCCGATCTCACCGGCCTGGCTCAGGCGGCTGCGCATGTCGCCGAGGCGGAGCACGACATGGCCGATGATCTCGTCCTGGTCGTGCACCGATACTTGACCGCGGATCGGTACGCTGTGTGGCTCGAGGCCTGGGAGCAGACGCTCGATGCGCATCTTGTCCAGTCTGGCGAGGCTCGCGTTCGCGCGCACGCAGTCGACGCCCAGTTGCTGTTCTGCATCGACGTCCGATCGGAGCCCTTGCGCCGTCACCTCGAGGCGCTTGGTCCATACGCGACGTACGGATGTGCCGGATTTTTTAACCTGGCGGTGCAGACACAGATCTTGGAGAGCGCGTATGCGCACCCGAGCTGTCCGGCTATCGTGACACCTGTGGCCCACATGCGGGAGCGAGCGATGGAGCCGAGCGCTTATCATCGCCGCCTCCGCGTCACAGGTGCTCTGCGGGCGATGTCGCTTTCGTTCAAGAAGTTGAAACAGGCAAGCGCGGCATCCCTCGCTTTGCCCGAACTGTCGGGCGGATATCTTGCGCTGCACGCCCTTCTCCAGTCGTTTCCGCGCGCATCGGCCCGGCTTCGCGGCTTCTTGCGCAATGGCCTGCTGCCCGTGGCCACGCAGTGGGAGCCTGCGGGCGAAGCGGATGACTCTGCGGCTTCAAGCCATTCAGCGGTTGGCGAAACTGCGCAGTTGTTCGCGTCGGCAGCCGCGGACTTGTTTCGCTCGATTGGGCTGACCGCGTTCGCGCCCATTGTCGTTCTCTGCGGCCACGAGGCGCGGGTCGAGAATCATCCACATCGGGCGGCGCTGGAATGCGGAGCCTGTGGCGGACAATCGGGACGGCACAACGCGCGACTGCTCGCGATGGCGCTTAATCAGGCGGACGTGAGACGCTTGCTTCGTCATCATCACGGCCTCCATATTCCGGACGAGACGGTGTTTCTCGCAGCGGTGCACGTCACGACGACGGACGAGATCGAGTGGATTGAGCTGCCGGGAATGTCTCCGGAAATGGAGCGCATGTGGCAGCAGCTCGACAGGGATTTGCGGCGAGCCGGAGCGCACGCGGCCGCCGAGCGCCTCGAGCAACTGCCCAGCGCAAAGGGGCGGATGGCTCGGCGTGAGGCCGT
Source organism: Alicyclobacillus sp. CIJ1 (assembly GCF_057538885.1). Taxonomy (NCBI): domain Bacteria; kingdom Bacillati; phylum Bacillota; class Bacilli; order Caryophanales; family Alicyclobacillaceae; genus Alicyclobacillus; species Alicyclobacillus sp. CIJ1. Next base: position 5,489 of record NZ_BAAJPH010000145.1, read on the forward strand.
GCGCCGCGCGAGCGATTGGAGCGAAGCTCGGCCCGAGTGGGGGTTGGCGCGCAACCGCGCCTTTTGGATCGGCCGTCTGCCCCATCTCGATGCACAGCTGCGCGGCCAGGTGTTCGCGCACGACTACGATTGGCGGTGCGATCCCGACGGATCTCGCCTTCGCGCGATTGTGTCAGGTCCTGTGACTGTGGCGCAGTGGATCAATCTGCAGTATTACGCCTCAACGGTGGCGCCGCACGTCCACGGGGGAGGAAATAAAATCTTCCAGACGGTTACCGCCGGCGTAGGCGTGATGCATGGAAACGCAAGTGATCTGCTGCCGGGCCTTCCGTGGCAGTCGATTGCGGCCGACGACGGCCACCTGTACCACCGGCCGCTGCGGCTGACAGTGGTGATGGAAGTGCCCGTGGGGCACGCGGTCGACCTTCTCCGAGAGCATGACGACTTTCGTCAAAAGGTGAAAAACGGATGGCTGCGGCTGTGGGTGCTGGACCCGCAATGGAAGGCATGGTGGCCTGGCGACGAAGTCGTGAGACGCGCGCAGGCGTGACCGAAGTGCGTGGCGCTTTGTCATGGGGTTGTCACGTTTGGTGGTAAGCGCCCATTGCGTTACCTCCTGGTGTACCGTATCATGTGGCAACGAGGCATTCGTTCGTGCACAAAGGAATCGCGAAGGAATCAGGGGCTAGCTGCGATACCCAAGTGGGTTTGCAAGGGCGAATTTTCGTGTTTGAGCGCGGGGTGAGGGTGTGGTCGAACAATCCACACTGAGTTTCCATCAAGGCATGGAGCTCTATGCGATGGGAGAATACAGCGAAGCGCTGAAGGTGTTTTTGGAAGAGGCGAGATCGCTCGAGGGGAAGGTGCCGCAGCGGGCCGGGGTCGCATACCGCCAGGCGGCGCTCTGCGCACGGCGCCTCGGACGGATGGACGATTTCGACCACTATATGCGGCTCGCAGGCCGCGAATTCTTGCGGGCGAGCGAGTTGCCGGATCAGCCTGCCCAGCACATCCGAGAGTATTCGCTGCTAGCGGCTCAATGTTTTCTCGCAGTTGAAAATCTGGACCTGTCCTCTAAAAGCGTGACCCGAGCGAAGACGGTCGAGGTAGCCTTGGAGGAGCCCATGCCCGAGACGCTCGCCGCGGCTGGAGAAGAAGAACAAGAGGGACTGTCCGACGCTCGCGCCGGTTTGGGGGTTGGCGCGGGCGAGCCCGTGGACGAAGCGACGGAACACGGAGCTATTGAGCCGCATGGTGCGGGGCTCGGCGAGGACGCCAGACCCCTTCGCGAGGCCGCGGCAGGGGATGAGGAGAACGAATCACCGCGAAGTGAAACGCAAGACCATCTCGCGCGCGTCTTGCGGGAAGTGGAAACGCGGTTGACGGGCGCCACTGCCTTCGAGAGATTGGACGGTGCCCACGCTGGTCCTGCCGTGTCTGGAACGGGCGAGCAGGAGATCGGTACGGGTGAACCTGTCCCGCGGAACGAGCCTGCGCAGGCGCTGCCCCGCATGGAGGCGAGCTGGGCGGCTGAGGTGCTGGACGCAATTGGCGAGATCCACGCGCAGATGGTGGAGGCGGAGCGCCGCATGCTGGAGCTGGAGCGGCGGCTTCATCGGATGCTGCGCGAGCTGAGCGCGGAGGGACGCCTGTGAGGCCGCATAAGGTGCCAGTTTCGGACGTGTTGCTGGCCACCGAAGGCACGTATCCCTACACGCTCGGGGGCGTGAGTGCGTGGGCCGACCGGCTGATCCGCGGGCTTGCCGATCTGCGTTTCACGGTCTACGCGGTGGTCGCAAATCCCGGGGCGACGCCGCGCTACGCGCTGCCGGAAAACGTCGACCGGCTTCTGATGGTGCCGCTATGGGGGACGGATCGCCACGAGGAGTTCTCGTGGAATCCGCAGATGTCGTGGAACTTTGGGGTGCGCAAATCGTTTCAGCTCGATTTTCTGCCGGCCTACGAGGCGTTTTTGACAGCCTGCCTGCGGCCGGCTGAGGCGCGTCTGGACGAGGCGCTGGAGGCGCTTCGCGTGATGGCGGCATTCGCGGAGCGCGGGAACATGAAATACGCGCTTCGACACGCGAAGACCTGGGACATCCTTCGATCCCGCCTCTCAGAACATCCTTTGTTTCGCCACCTGAACTTGTTCGAGGCAGTGGACATCGGAAAGCTGTTGTATCGATACTTGGCACCCCTCGCCTTCCCGGTCCCGGAGGCTCGCATCTATCACGCTTCCGCGGCCGCCTTCTGCGCACTGCCGCTCGTGATCGCCAAAGAACGGTACCGCCGGCCGCTGCTCGTCACCGAGCACGGGGTGTATTATCGCGAGCGGCTGCTGTCCATCGGCAGGATGGAGCGGGCCGCGCCCTACCGCTACTTTCTCTCGAGTCTGTACGGCTTGGTGGTGCGCTTGGTGTATCAGGCCGCGGACAGCGTCGCGCCGGTGGCGAAATTCAACGCGCTGTGGGAACAAAAGCTCGGCGTTCCTCCTGAGCGGATTCATCCCATACCGAATGGCGTCGACCCGCGTGCGTTTCACATCACGCGCAATCCCGGATCAGGGAACCAGCCGCTTCGCCTCGTGATGATCGCGCGCATCGATCCGCTGAAAGACATTCACACCGCCATCCGCGCCATGCGTAGTCTTCACGAGACCTATGGGGGTCGGCCCGAGCTGGTGGGCGCCACGCTCACCATCTACGGGCCCGCGCCGGACCCCGCTTACGAGGCTTCGTGTCGCGATCTCGTCCGCGAGTACAGGCTGGAGAACGTCGTTCGCTTCGCCGGGCCGACGGACGACGTGAACGGCGCCCTCAACAGCGGAGATATCGCGGTCATGTCGAGCTCGTCCGAGGGATTTCCCTATGCCGCTGTGGAGGCGGTCATGGCGGGACGGCCATTGTGGCGACCAACGTCGGCGGGATGAGCGAGATTGTCCAGCCGCCGTACGGAATCCTCGTGCCGCCGCGTCGACCTCGGGAGCTGGCAGATGCCATCGCGCGGCTGGCGGCAAACCGCGGCCAACTGGCGGCGCTCGGGCGCCTAGGGCGAGAACGCATGCTGGCGGAATTTACACTTGATCGGTTTCTGGAACGGTATCGGGCGTGGTACAACGCTTGGGCGAGCGAAGGGGAGCGTGGGCATGAGCGCCGAGATCGAGAGACCGTTTGAAGGGTCGGGCGAGGACGAGATCCAGCAGCTGCACTCGCTCGCGTACCTCGTGGTGAGTCGACAACCCCATCCGCGCAACGTGCTCGAGGTGGCGGTTCACCTCGAGGACAGCGGCTATGGGAACGAGGCGGCCCAGGCCTTCGGCTTTCGCGATGTGTTCGACCTCGCTGAAGCAGTTTGGGAACGGATTCCTTTGTACCAGACGCCCGAGGAGATTGAGAAACCGAGCCCCATTGGATGGTTTCGGAAGGCGGCGGAACAGTACTTCCGCGGGGTCGGCTACACGGCCCCGTGGATGTTGAGCGTGTTGATGCTCTTCATCACGCGCGTGGCGCTTTGGTCGTCGCTCTCCGCCTCTCAGGAGGTCGCGACGGCGGTCAGCCTCGCGTTTTTCACGGCGACGGTGTGTGCCGGCGCCGTCTCGCAGGTGTTCGCTCTACGCGCGCTGTTTTACCTGGGTCAGAACAACTGGATCCTCTTCCGCTGGATTTCGACGCGCGCCATTGTGCACGGTTCAGCCGTGTCCGCGCTCGTCATTGCGCTCGTCTTCCGGTTCGCCATTGCGCCGGCATACGGCCCAGCGTACGGAAACCTCTTTCTCGAATATGCGCTCGCCATCTACGTCTTTCAGATTGCGCTGGCGCCGCTCTATCTCCTGCGGCGCATCCTCGGGCTTGCCGTGACCACGGCCGTCGCGCTCGTTATCACCTGGTTCGCCATATGGAACATCGAGCGCGTGAACAGCGGCGCGTATTTCGGCCAGGCCGTTCAACAGGCGCAGATCCTTGGACTGGTGATTGCCGGCGCAGGCGCGCTCATCGGCGTGTACTCATACGCCGTGTTGCGATCGCGGCGCCAGCTTCGCAGGCTCCTTCCCGAGGAAATCGGCGACGGCCCGCACGATCGCGACGTGCGCCGTGCCCCTGTACGCGTGCAGATTCCAAGGTTTCTGCCAGTGTGGCGTCAACTCTGGCCGTATGCGCTGTACGGGACGGGCTATTTCTCTATGCTGTTTGTGGACCGCATCGTGGCAGGTGTGCACTTCGGCGCGCTGCAGGGCGTGCACCATTACGTCTATCCGCCGACGTACGAACTGACGACGGATCTTGCCACGCTCGAGCTGTTTCCTATGATGGGGTTCGTTTTCTACTTCATGACCGAGCTCTCGGATCGATTCCTTGGGTGGATGATGCGCTATCGCGTCACTGAGGCTGAAGGGTTTCATCGCACGCTGTTTCGCTTCTTTATCACGCGCGTCGTACTGCTTTCCATCATCGGCATCGCGGTGGGGCTCGCGGCTCCCCCGGTCCTTTTGCACCTGCCGGCTACGCTCATCGCGCCCATTCTGGTGGCCGGTCCGCCGTATCAATGGGCGCTGCACCTCGCGGCCCTCACGTACGGCATTCTGCCCGTTGGGCTGTTCGCGAGCCAGTTCCTGTTCTTCTGGGGCGTGCGTTTCGCGTCTGCCCTCGCGGTGTGGGCCGGCACGCTCTTCGGCGGCCTGGTGGCGGCCGTGGCGGTGAATGGCAGCGATGCCTACGCCGTCTACGGCATGGTGACCGCCATCTTCGTGTTTTCGGCGGTCACGGTCATCGTAGGGATCCGAACCGCGCGAAGGGGAGATGTGCAACTGTATGCCAGCTATTGAGACTTCGCGCAGCGGGCGATTGCCCTATCGCCCCTTGGAGCGCGTCTTTTTGGCAATCACGCTGGTCATCTCGCTCGCGGTCGCCGCATGGGGCGTTTGGGTTGAGCGGCGCCCGCAGACCATGGCGCCGCTGCTTCGCGGCCCGGCCGGATCGCTCGTTCCGGTCGCCACGCCGGTAGTCACCGAATTTGATCAAGACTCGCAGGCGCCGCACCAGATCCAGGGCTCGACCTCCTGGCTCGTACCCCCCTATTATCAGTGGGAGGCGAACGGCAGCGCGGGCGCGAAACTCGGTTTCGTCCGCGTGCGCGGAGGGTTGCTGACGGTGGGCGTGCGAGCTGCCACGCCGGACTTCCGCGGCTATTTCCTCACGACGAGGGATCCGTTCCCGGCAGGATGGTATGCGCACACCTGGGCTGTTTCTCCGCCCGCGGTTACGTCGGGCGTGGGAGAGTTGGTGTTTGCCGTGCAGACGGCGACGACGGACCAGACGGGGCTCATCAACTACGTGTTTGTGTCCCTCGTGACGACGCGCGTCCGCGGTCATCTTCGTTCAACGTGGGAGATTGGCTACGCCTACGGATACGAGAAAAACGCGCACAGCGTGATTCTGAAAAAGATTCCCGAGAGCGCGGTTCAACCTGAAGGCGGAATGTATCACCTGGTGATTTGGACGAATGGCTCCACGGCGTATCGCGCCTGGATCAACGGCGTGGAGGTGTACGCATCCGACACACTCCACATGCAGATTGCGCCGCCATTTGACGCGTACCTGGAGGTTCAGGAAAAGAACACGCCGTACGCGGTGCAGTACCGGCGTTTCGCCGCCGTGCAAGCAGGCGGTGTCCTTCTGCGCGGCCTCCCCGCGCGCGCGGAAGTCTTGTGGCAGGGACACGCGTATCGCCCGAAGAGAGGTATCGTGGTGTTGCCCGTGTCCGCGCAGGCGGGAGAGGCAACCGGGCGCCTGTCTATCGCCATGGATGGCAAGGAGACAGGTGGCGAAGTGACGCTCTGGTCCGGGCAGGAGCTCGCGTACGAGTCGTGAGACCTTGGGGCAATCTTGCGTCCGCTCTACAGGTGAGGCGGTTCCGGTTCTCTCGATGTGCCGCTCTGTTCGGCGCCCCCGTGTTCGGCGCCCCCGTGCCCAGTCGCCGAGTTGCCTTGGCGTGCAAAGCTCGACTCGAGTTCGGCGATTCTTCGCTCTCGTGACCGGATTTCACCGCGCATGCGCCAGGCGTGGATGGACCAGAGGATGGCCATCAGGATCATGCCGAGCAGCACCGACAGGAGGATGACGAGCACCAGGTTGACGCGCGCCTGAGTGAAGACGAAGTTGACCGAGACGTCCGTCGAATTGGCGAGCGTGAAGACGACGATGAGAACCGCGAAGACGACCGCTCCAAGCACCTTCCACCGCATGAAAGCGCACCTCCTCACGAGTTATTGCCAGTATACCATCCGGGGCATCGGGGCATGTAGAACTTGACAAACGGCGCGGTGTGCGCGACGCTCGGGGTACAAAGCAAGCTACCCTGGTGTCGCGGATGCCCGGGAGGGAGGAAATCACATGCCTCACGTGTTTCGACCTGAGCACGCTGCGCGCCTCGTGGGTGAAGAGCGCGAGCGGCTGCTGCCGCCGGATCGGATCATCGATGCGATGAAGATGGACGGACAAGAGGATGTCGTCGACATCGGCGCGGGGCCCGGCTTTTTTGCCCTGCCGCTGGCGCGCCGCACGCAGGGGACGGTGTACGCTGTCGATTTGTCGCCGGAGATGCTCGCCATGCTGAGCGAGCGTGCGCGACAGGCGGGACTTGACCATGTGCAGGTCCTCGAAGCGACGGCCGATCAGCTTCCGTTGCCCGACGAGTCCGTCCATCGCGCCCTCATGGCCTTCGTCCTCCACGAAGTGCCGGACCAAGCGGCGGCGCTCCGCGAGGTGTATCGCGTGCTTCGCCCGGGCGGGAGATTCCTGCTGCTCGAATGGGACAAGCGTCCCATGGAGATGGGGCCACCCGTCGAGGAGCGTTTGTCGATCCACGCGTGTGAGGAGGCGCTTCGCACGGCCGGCTTTGAGATCCTTCATCGCATTTTTCCGAACGACGTCCACTACGGAATTGTGGCCGAGCGCCCAGGCCGCCCGTCCACGCCGTGAGCACCCGGCTGCATGTAGGACAGCAGGGGAGTCTCAGGCTCGGCGTAGCCGACCGCAGATGCCTAAATCTTGCGTAAAATCCACAACTTTTCCTCCAGCCGTGCTATACTGAGGAGAGCGAAGCCTGAAGCCCTGCATGCCCATCCGACTAGGAGAATGGAGTGGAAGGCGATGAGCGACATGGAGAAGCCTTGGAAGGAAGAGGAGAAGCGCGAGGTCCTCGCGGGGCACGCTCGCAGGCAGGCGCCGCAGGCTGTCGATAAGGGACCGGTGACCGGGGACCAGCGGATTTCCGTTACGGTCGTGCTGCGCCGCCAACGAGGCGATGAACTCGAGGCGCATGTGGAACGCCAGGCCGCGCTCGCACCTCACGCGCGAGTGCATCTGGAGCGAGAAGCGTTTGCCGCTTCGCACGGCGCTTCGCTCGACGACTTTGCGGAGATTCGAAAGTTCGCGGAAGCGCACGGGCTCACGCTCGATCGCGCCCACGTGGCTGCGGGCACCGCGGTGCTGAGCGGCCCGGTGGACGCCGTTAACCAAGCGTTTGGGGTCGAGTTGCGCCATTTCGATCATCCAGACGGATCCTATCGAAGCTACGTCGGCGACGTGCGTGTGCCGGCTTCCATCGCGCCTCTGATTGAAGCGGTGCTTGGCCTCGACACGCGCCCGGTGGCGCGGCCCCACTTTCGGCTGCGGAGGCGCACCGAGGGCGAGTTTGAGGCGAGATCGCAGTCCGCGGCGCCGACTGCGTACACGCCGCTCGACGTCGCGCAGGCGTACCAATTTCCCGAGGGGCTCGACGGACAGGGGCAGTGCATCGCCATCATCGAATTGGGCGGCGGCTACGACGAGCAGTCTCTGGCGCAGTACTTCGCATCGCTTGGCGTGTCCGTGCCGCAGGTGGTGAGCGTCTCGGTGGACGGCGCCACCAATCAGCCCACGGGCGATCCGAACGGCCCGGACGGCGAGGTCGAGCTCGATATCGAAGTGGCGGGAGCGCTCGCCCCGGGCGCCAAGATTGCCGTGTATTTCGCGCCGAACACGGACGCCGGCTTCCTCGACGCCATCACGACCGCGGTTCACGATCCGACGCACAAGCCGTCCATCGTGTCCATCAGTTGGGGTGGCCCTGAGGACAGTTGGGCGTCGGCGTCCATCGCGGCGATGAACCGCGCGTTTCTGGACGCGGCCGCGCTGGGGGTGACCGTCCTCGCCGCGGCGGGCGACAGCGGATCCACGGACGGCGAGCAGGACGGCCTGTACCACGTCGACTTTCCCGCGGCGTCGCCGTACGTGCTGGCCTGCGGCGGTACGCGGCTTATGGCGAGCGCGGGCCGCATCGAGCGAGAGACCGTGTGGAACGACGGCCCCGATGGCGGATCGACGGGCGGCGGCGTGAGCCGCATCTTTCCGCTGCCCTCGTGGCAGGAGCGCGCGAACGTGCCTCCTTCGGCGAATCCGGGCGCTGGCAGCGGCCGCGGCGTGCCGGATGTGGCCGGCAATGCCGATCCGGCCACGGGGTACGAGGTCGTGATCGACGGTGAGACCACGGTCATCGGCGGGACGAGCGCCGTGGCGCCGCTTTTCGCCGCGCTGGTGGCCCGCATCAACCAGAAGCTCGGCAAGCCAGTCGGCTATTTGAACCCGACGCTCTACCAGTTGCCTCCGGAGGTGTTTCACGACATCACCGAGGGCAACAACGACATCGCGAACCGGGCGAGGATCTATCAGGCGGGGCCGGGATGGGATCCGTGCACGGGGCTCGGGAGCCCCATTGGGATCCGATTGCTTCAGGCGCTGCTGCCGAGCGCCTCACAGGCCCAGCCGTAACGCGCGACCTCGCTTCAGGCAAGGAATACAATTGCGAAAGTTTGCAAGCGATGCTATAGTAGCGCCACGTAGAGACGGCGTCGGCACATGGCGACGCCCGGACGAACATCCGGGCGCCGCTTGTGTGTATCAGGGCCTGTTGCCCATCGCGGCGCCAGCCTTGATTCTGCGAAGGAGGAGAGCACAACTTGGCCTTCACCGCCACAATCGGATTTCCCCGCATGGGGCCTCGCCGCGAGCTCAAGCGGATGGTGGAACAGTTTTGGCAGGGCAAAATTGGGGAGGACGAGCTCACGTCCCGTGCTGCGGAACTGCGAAAACTGCGCTGGCAGGTGCAGAAGGACCGCGGCGTCGAGTGGATCGTCGCGAACGACTTTTCCTTCTACGATCACGTCCTGGACGCAGCTTGTTTGTTTCAGGCCGTTCCCGAGCGGTTCCGCGCATTGCCGTCGGGATCGCTTCAACAATATTTTGCTATGGCGCGCGGCACGCAGGACGCCACCGCGCTCGAGATGACGAAGTGGTTCGATACCAACTATCACTACCTGGTGCCGGAGCTCGAGCCTAAGCAGGTGTTCACGCTCGGCGTGAACAAGCCGCTCAACGAATATCTGGAGGCGAAGGCGCTGGGGATGGAGACGGTGCCTCAGCTCGTGGGCCCCACCACTTTCCTCAAGCTCTCCAAGGTGGTGGGCGGGGAGGCCGATCCGCTGTCGCTTCTTCCCAACCTCATCCCGGCGTACGAGGCGTGGCTTGCGTCTCTACACGAGGCGGGGGCCGCGTGGGTGCAGCTGGACGAGCCCGCGCTCGTGCTGGATCTCAGCGACGCCGAGCGCCAGGCGTTTGTGGACGCATACGCCGCGCTGGCGAAGGTAGCTCGCCCGAACATCCTCGTGGCGACGTATTTCGGCTCGCTCGGGGACAACCTGGCCATAGCGCTCGAGCTCCCCGTCGAGGGCCTGCATCTGGATCTCGTCCGTGGTCCAGACGCGCTTCAACAGGTTCATGCGCTCGGGTGGCCGAAGGGGCGCCGCCTGTCGCTCGGCGTCATTGATGGGCGCAACGTCTGGCGGGCCGATCTCGACACCGCCTACGCGCATCTGGAGCAGGGCGTGCACCTGGCTGGCGCGGAGCACGTGATGATTGCGCCCTCCTGTTCGCTCCTGCACGTGCCGTGGGACGTGGAACTCGAGACGGACATGGATCCGGAGATCAAGTCGTGGCTCGCGTTTGCGCTGCAGAAGTTGGACGAGATCGCGCTATTGAAGCGGGCCCTTGACGAAGGGCGGTCGGCCGTCGAGGCGCAACTAGAGGCCAATCGCTCGCTTCTCGCGTCCAGGCGGGCGTCGGCGAGGTTGAACCGCGAGGACGTGCGCGCTCGGCTCGACGAGGTCAAGACCTGGAAGCTCGAGCGCCAGTCCCCGCACGCGGTGAGGAAGGAAAAGCAGGCGTCGCGGTTCAAGCTCCCGCTCCTGCCCACCACGACCATCGGCTCGTTTCCGCAGACGCAAGCGGTGCGAGACGCTCGCGCGAAGTGGCGCAAGGGCGAGTGGACGACGGATGAGTACGAGGCGTACCTGCGGAGCGAAATCCGGCGGTGGATCGACATTCAGGAGGACATCGGGCTCGACGTGCTCGTGCACGGGGAGTTCGAGCGGACGGACATGGTCGAGTACTTCGGCGAGATGCTCGACGGCTTCGTGTTCACGAAGCACGGGTGGGTGCAGAGCTACGGTTCCCGCTGCGTGAAGCCGCCCATCATCTACGGCGACGTGGCGCGGCCGGAGCCGATGACGGTCCGCTGGAGCACGTACGCGCAGTCGCTCACCGAAAAGCCCGTGAAGGGCATGCTCACGGGGCCAGTGACCATCCTGCAGTGGTCGTTCGTGCGCGACGACATTCCGCGCGCGGAGACGTGCCGGCAAATTGCGCTCGCCATCCGCGACGAAGTGCTGGATCTGGAAGCGGCGGGCATCGGCATGATTCAGATTGACGAGCCTGCGCTGCGCGAGGGATTGCCGCTCCGGCGCGCGGACTGGGAGGCGTATCTCGACTGGGCCGTGGAGTGCTTCCGCATTGCGTCGTCTGGCGTGCGCGACGAGACGCAGATTCACACGCACATGTGCTACGCGGAGTTCAACGACATCATGCCGGCCATTCAGGCCATGGATGCGGACGTCATCTCGATTGAGACGTCGAGATCGCACATGGAACTCCTGAAGGCGTTCGAGCACTTCCGCTACGAGAACGACATCGGCCCGGGCGTGTACGACATCCACAGCCCGCGCGTCCCATCGGTCGACGAGATGGTGGAATTGTTGCGCAAGGCGGCGAGCGTGATTCGTCCCGAGCAGCTGTGGGTAAATCCGGACTGCGGTCTGAAGACGCGCGGTGAGCCCGAGACCGTGGCTGCGCTGCGGAACATGGTGGACGCGGCACAGCGCATGCGCGCAAGCCTGTCTCAGCCTGTCAGTTGACGCCGTTTCGGCACGGTCTGCCTCCGGGGGTATAATGGCGTTGGGCCGATTGCGCCCGCTTGGAACCGGGAGGAGGCCTGCTCAATGGACTGGGGTTTGACCAAGGGCGAGACGGCGCTGTCTGTGCTCGATCTCGTCCCCATTACGGAAGGAAGTACGCCTGAGGAGGCGTTTCGAAGGAGCGCGGAACTGGCGCAGCACGCGGAGCGGCTCGGCTACCGGCGATTCTGGGTGGCGGAGCACCATAGCATGCCGGGCATCGCGAGTTCCGCCACGGCCGTCGTGATTGCCTATCTGGCGCAGCACACGCGGACGATTCGCGTCGGCTCGGGCGGGGTCATGCTCCCGAACCACGCGCCGCTCGTGGTGGCGGAGCAGTTCGGGACGCTCGCGTCGATGTTTCCCGGCCGGATCGACCTCGGCCTCGGCCGGGCGCCGGGCACCGACGCCCCGACCATCCGCGCGCTCGGCGGCGATCCGGACCGCCACGGGCACGATTTTCCCGAGCGCCTCGCGGAGCTTATGCGGTATTTCCATCCGCCGGAGGACGAGGCGCGCCGGGTGCACGCCGTGCCCGGCGAAGGGATGGACATCCCCATCTGGCTCTTGGGCTCAAGCGACTTCAGCGCGCGGCTCGCGGCGGAACTTGGCCTGCCGTTCGCGTACGCGAGTCACTTCGCGCCAGATTACCTGATGATTGCCCTCGAGACGTACCGGGCGAACTTCCGTCCCTCGCAATGGCTGAAGGAGCCGTACGCGATGGTCGGCGCGGCGGTGGTGGCGGCGCCGACGGACGAGGAAGCTCGCTTTCTCGCGACGTCCTCGCAGCTTCAACAGCTCTCGCTGATCCGCGGCAAGCCGTCGCGCCTCAAGCCGCCTGTGGAGCGCGTGCAGGATCTGTGCTCGCCGTACGAGTGGCAGGTCCTCCAGACGCGCGGGCGCCTCGCCATCGTCGGCGGGCCGGACACGGTGCGGAACCGCCTCCGCGCGTTCGTCGAGGCGACGAAGGCGGACGAGGTCATTGTCACGTCTCAGATCTACGATCACGCCGCTCGCCTGCGATCCTTCGAAATCGTCGCGGACGTCATGCGGGCGTGAAAAGGCCCGGGTTCCTGTTCTCAGGAGCCCGGGCCTTTTCGTATCTGGGCGAACCGCTCACTTGGGCCGCTCGAGCGTGAACACCCGGCCGAGCAGGCTGTAATCGTTGCCGGCGAGCCGGGCGACGGGGGCCAGTTGATGCGGATCAATCCGCCCTTCGTGATACAGCGATTCGTCGACGTGGAAGCGGACGACGCGGCCGATGAGCAGGTCGCAGGCTGGAACGCCGCTGCGGCCTCCCAGGGGAAGTGCCCGCTCGAGGACGCATTCCATTCGCACGCGCGCCTCGCGCACCCCAGGGACTTCGACGGCGTCGCTTGCGACGGGCGTGAGCCCGGCCAGTTCCACTTCGCTCTGATCCGGCGGCAGTGTCGCCGCCGTTTGATTGATGGGTTCGGTGTATGGCTCGCTCACAATGTGGACGACAAACTCGCCTCGGTCCATGGCATTGCGCGCCGTGTCCTTCGGCTTTCCACCCTGGCGCTGCACCGACACGGAGACCATCGGCGGATCGGACGTGACGACGTTGAAAAAGCTGAACGGGGCCGCGTTCAGCACGCCGTCCTTCGAGAGCGTCGTCACAAACGCAATCGGCCGCGGAATGACGGTGCCAATGAGGAACTTGTAGCACTCGAGCGGCGTCATCTCCTCCGGATTGAGTGACAGCACGTCGATCACCTCTCTCCAAGCTTGCCCTCTTGTGAGGCGAAAGTCAAATACCCATACAGGTACATGTACATAGAAAGAAAGCGGTTGCGGTTTTGTTTGTGTAATATTACTTAACAATTTTTCTGAAAATCTCGCCGAATCTGTTGAACTTCCCGGCGAATCATGATATAGATAGTGACACAAGGTCTCTAGGGTTCCGCCGGCAAGGCCGGGTCTGGTCCGAGAGAGGCCAGCTCTCGAGCGCTCGAGAGCCGCACGGAGGGATAAAAGCCCGGGAGGTCCTGCTTTCTTGGGTTTTTGTCCCTTTTTTCATTCTCGGAAACGACAATTGGGTAGAAAACCTGACAAACGAGCGAGGAGGGTTCCCTGTGGAGGATTCGGTCGCCTTTGTCGACGCCGCGCGCCTGGAGCATCTGGGCTATCGACAGCAGTTGAGCCGGAAACTCAGCCTGCGTGACGTGGTGGGGCTCGCCATCGCCAACGTGTCGCCGACGATGGCGGTCTTGCTCCTGACGTCCGGCGTGTTTTCCATCGGCGGCACCTTTGCCATCGGGGCCGACGTCATTCTGGGCGCCGTCGTCATTCTCATCTCCATGTGCCTCGCGGAGTTGGGGTCCATGTTTCCGGTGGCGGGCGGCATGTACTCGCTCGTCCGCTTCGTGCTGCCAGCGCCTCTCGCCTTCGTGACCCTGTTCAATTACCTCATTCAGGGCGTCATCCTTCCGGCGAGCATCGCGCTCGGGATTGGCCAATTCGTCAAGGACCTCTTTCCTCATGTGCCGCTGTCGGAGCCGATGATTTCGCTCGTCTCCGTGGCCGTCGCCGTCGCGATTGGCGTCGTCCGCGTGGAACTCGGCGCGTACGTGACCATGGCCATGGTGTTCGTGGAGCTGCTCGTGCTGTCGACGGTCACGGTGGCTGCCTGGATCCACCCGCATCAGTCGCTCTGGGCGGTGACGTTTCACCCTGTGTATCTGGATGGCAGCGCACTGCGGCCCGTGACCATCGCGATGATGGCGGCGAGCCTCGCGCCGGCCTTTAACATCATCAACGGTTACGACGCGACGCTCGGGTTTGCTGAGGAACTGGTGGGCGGGCCGAAAAAGCTCGCGCGCGCCGTCATCACCGCCGCCACGACGGCGGCCATCGCCATTGTCGTCCCGCTCACCTCGGCCGTGGTCACCGCGCCCAACTTGAAGGCGTTCTTCGGCGCCGCGAGTCCCGTCATCTATGCGGTCGAATCGTCCCTCGGCCCGAATTTCCGGATTGTTCTGGATATCGGGGTGTGCATCGCGCTGTTCAACTCCATGCTGGTCTACTTCATGTACTTCGGCCGCGTGTTTTACACCACCGGGCGCGACGGCCTGTGGTGGCGATGGGCGAATCGACGCGTGGGACAGGTGAATCGCTTCAAGGCGCCAGGGCTCTGTGTGCTCCTGCTTGGGCTGCCGACCGCCGTGCTGCTATTCATGAGCCAACTGAACTGGCTCATCATCTTCTCCGGCACGGTCACGACCGTCGTGTACTTCTTCATCGGCCTGGCCGCCATCTGGAGCCGGGTGAAATTCCGGGATGATCCCCGTCCTTATCGGATGCCTGCATGGCCCATCGCGCCCGCGGTGGTGACCTTGTTCACCGCCTTCGCCATCGTCACGCAGGAGGCGCAATACCTGCTCGGCGAGGCCGTGCTCGCGGCGGCTTCCCTCGCGTGCTACGCGCTGTCGCGCTGGGTTTGGCGATCGCGCCAGGCTGCGGACGGCGAGGCCGAATGGCAGGAGGACGCCGTCAGCGGCTGACGCGAGTTCGAGTCCACCGTCCATGCCCATTCACGAAGGAGGTCTTCTAGACATGTCCATGGCTCTGTCGTCGTTCACGCCGCTTTACACGCTCTCCATTCCATCGGGCGGCCGCTGGTCCATGCGCATCGGCCGCGGCAAGCGCCTCGTGGTGCGCGCCGAAGGCTCCGGTGCGAACGCCGCCCTGTGGCTCTACCGCGCCGATCATCCGGCGGAGCGCCTGAACGTGCCCGACACGCTTAAGGCCCAGCACACGGCGAAGATCTCGCTGTACGACGTGCTGATGAGCGACGAGGGGCGCGCGATGGCGACCGTCGTGCACGACACGGTCGGCTGGCACGATCCGCTCTCCGGCGTGCAGACGAGGGCGGACGTCGACCGGCGCTATGGCGAGACCAACTTCCAGCGCCACCGCAACGCCATGCTCCGCTCCGGCTACGAAAACGCCGTAAAGGAGCTCGTGCGAAACGGCTTGGACGCGGGCGATCTCGTCCCTCCCGTGAACCTCTTCTCCAAGGTGTGGTGCGACGAATCCGGCCGCATGCACTTTGTCTCGGAGTTTGCGCCGAAGGGCAGCGAAATCGGGCTGCGCATGGAGATGGACGTGATCGCCATCGTGAGCAACACGCCGCATCCGCTCGACCCGCGCAGGCCGTATCCGTCCGTGCCGCTCACCCTCTCGGTCTACCAGGACGAACCGACGGATCCGCGCGATCCGCGCCTCAAGACGGACGAGGCGCGCAGAGCGATGGAAAACACCGTGTGGCAATACGCGCTTTTGCGCTGAACAAGGAGGATGTGTATGCCATCTCTTGCGTTTGATCGCGATCGCGACCTGGTCACAGCTGACACCCGCCTGGTCCTGCCGAGTGGAGAAGGGTTCATGTGCACGCTCCAGCCGGGCGACGTGCTGCGCATTGTGGATCTCGAGGGAAACCAGGCCGTCGACACGCTGTTTTTCGACGCGGACCGCCCCTACGACCATTACAGCGCTGCGAAGACCATCGCGGCGCAGGGCAACATCTACCTCACCACTGGTTCTGTGCTCCTCACCGAGTCCGGACGGCCGCTCATGCGGATTGTCGAGGACACCTGCGGCCGGCACGACACGCTGGGCGGCGCGTGTTCGGCCCAGAGCAACACCGTGCGCTACGGCCACGACAAGGTGCACATGCACAACTGCCGCGACACCTTCATGCTGCAGATTGCCATGCACGAGCCGCGCCTCGCGAAGCGCGATCTCGCCCCGAACGTGAACTTCTTCATGAACGTCCCAGTGACGCCCGACGGCGGGCTGGAGTTCGCGGACGGCATCTCGGGCCCGGGCCGCTACGTGGAGCTGGAGGCGATGAGCCGGGTCATTGTGCTCATGAGCAACTGCCCGCAACTCAACAACCCGTGCAACGCATACAACCCCACGCCGGTCGAGATTGTCATCTGGCGGCGCGGGGTCTGAGTGGAGTCCATTCGGTCAGCGAGGGGGATGCCGATGTTTCGCAAAGTGTTGATCGCCAACCGCGGCGCCATCGCGGTCCGCATCATACGCACGCTCAAGAAGATGGGCATTGCATCGGTGGCCGTGTACACCACGGCGGACGAGGACAGCCTGCACGTCGATCTCGCCGATGAGGCCCTCTGGATTGGCGAGGGGCCGGTGCACGACTCGTATGTCAACGCAGAGAAGATCCTCGACGCGGCATTTCGGTCGGGCGCGGACGCCATTCACCCCGGCTACGGCTTTCTGAGCGAAAACGCGGCGTTTGCCCGGCAGTGCGCCGAGCGCGGGCTGGTGTTTATCGGGCCGGATCCCGAGCAGATTGAGAAGTTCGGCTACAAACACGTCGCGCGCGACGTGGCGCGGCGGGCGGGGGTTCCGCTCTTGCCGGGGACCGATCTCGTCCGCGACCTTGAAGAACTCCGCCGCGTGTGTGCCGACATTGGCTATCCGGTCATCCTGAAGAGCACGGCGGGCGGCGGAGGCATCGGCATGCGCGTGGTGGAGCGCGAAGACGCGCTCGCGGACGCCTTCGAGAGCGTTCGGCGACTGGCGGGTCAGCACTTCCGCGACGACGGCGTGTTTGTGGAGAAGTACGTGCCGCGCGCCCGCCACATCGAGGTGCAGATCTTCGGCAATCGCCAGGGCGAGCTCGTGGCCATCGGCGAGCGCGACTGCACGCTGCAGCGGCGCAACCAGAAGGTGGTGGAGGAGTGCCCGGCGCACGTGCTCTCCGATGAGACGCGCCGGCGCCTGCACGAGGCCGCGCTGTCCGTGGCGCGCGCCGTGGGCTATCGGAGCGCCGGAACCGTGGAGTTTTTGTACGATCCGTCGTCCGCCTCATTCTACTTTCTCGAGGTCAACACCCGCCTGCAGGTCGAACACGGCGTCACGGAAGAGGTGTACGGGATCGATCTCGTCGAGTGGATGATCCGGGAGGCGGCGGGGGAGCTCACAGACCTGGAGGCGCGACTGCCTGCGCCCTCGGGCCACAGCATCCAGGTGCGCGTGTACGCGGAGGATCCGGGCCGCGAGTTTCGCCCATGCGCCGGCAGGGTGGACGGCGTGGTGTGGCCCAGTGGCGCGCGCGTGGAGACGTGGATCGACAAGGGAGTGACCGTCAGCCCCTATTACGATCCGCTGCTCGCGAAGATCATCGTGCGCGGAGCTTCGCGCGATGCGGCGGTGCAGGCGCTGCGCGACGCGCTCGCCGAGGCGCGGGTGTACGGCCTGCAGAACAACCTCCGCTACCTGCGCGCCATCGCGGACTCGGACGCGTTCGCGGCGGGCGACGTGTATACCAAGTGGCTGGAGGGATTTGAGGCGCCGGAGCGCGCGATGGAGGTACTGGACGGCGGCCTGCAGACGACGATTCAAGACCTTCCAGGGCGGCTCGGCCTGTGGGACGTCGGGGTGCCTCCGTCGGGGCCGATGGACGCGCTGTCCATGCGCATCGGCAACCGCCTGCTCGGCAACCCGGAAGGCGCGCCTGCGCTCGAGTTGACGCTCCGGGGCGGATCGTACGCGTTTCGAGACGACGTCTGGATCTGCCTGACCGGCGCGGACATGCGCGCAGAGCTCGAGGGCCAACCGGTGCCGCGCTATCGCCCGGTGCTCGTTCGCCGGGGACAGGTCCTGCGCTTCGGGGAGTCCACCGAAGGGCTGCGCGCGTATCTGTGTGTGCAAGGCGGGTTCGACGTGGCCCCTGTGCTCGGCAGCGCCTCGACATTTGCGCTCGGCGGGTTTGGCGGGCATGGGGGTCGAGCGCTCATCGCCGGAGACGTGGTGGGCATCTCGCCCGCGGCGGGCGAGGTGGCGGACGAAGGCGTGGAGCCTCCGTCCTTCGGGCGCATCTGGGAGCTGGGTGTGGTGCCCGGGCCGCACTGCACGCCCGAGTTTTTGCCTCCGTCGTATCTGGAGATGCTCACGTCCACCGACTGGACCGTCCACTTCAACAGCTCGCGCACGGGCATCCGGCTGAGCGGACCGGCGCCCGTGTGGGCGCGCGAGGACGGCGGCGACGCCGGACTTCACCCGTCCAACCTGCACGACAACCCGTACGCCATCGGGTCGCTCAATCTCACGGGCGATCTCGCCGTCCTGCTGGGCCAGGACGGCCCGAGCCTCGGGGGCTTTGTCTGTCCCGTCACCGCGCCCGCGGCGGAGATGTGGAAAATCGGACAGCTTCGCCCTGGCGACACGGTGCGGTTCCGCCTCGTGAGCCTGGCCCAGGCGCGCGAACTCGACGCCATGCAGGCGCGATGCCTCCAAGAACCCGCTCAATTCGGCAAGGCGTATCAACTTCCGCTTCCTGAGATGCCGTTTTCGTCCTTCGCGGAGGCGGCCGAAGCCGCGTACCTCGCGCGCGAATCCAAGGGGCACGCATTTCCCGTCTGCGTCCGCGCCGCAGGGGACGAGTACGTCCTCGTCGAATTCGGCGACATGGAACTCGACTTGCGTTATCGGTTCCAGGTGCACCTGCTCATGGACGCCATCCAGAGCGCCGGCGACATCCCGTGGATCGACCTGACGCCAGGCATCCGATCCCTGCAGATCCACTTCGACCGCTCCCGGATGACGAGCGAAGAGGTGGCGCGCCGCGTCCTCCGCCTCGACGCCAGCGTGCCGGATCTGTCGACCGCCAGGGTGCCGTCGCGCATCGTGCGCATGCCCCTTTCCTTCGACGATCCGTCCGTGCAGCTCGCGATTGAGCGGTACCAGAAGAACGTCCGCCCCGACGCGCCTTGGTGTCCGAGCAACATCGAGTTCATGCGGCGGGTGAACGGGCTCGAGCGGATCGAAGATGTGCAGCGGATCGTCTTTGAGGCCAAATACCTGGTGCTGGGGCTCGGCGACGTGTACCTGGGCGCGCCTGCCGCCACGCCGGTCGATCCCAGGCACCGCCTGGTCACGACGAAGTACAACCCGGCGCGCACGTGGACGCCGGAGAACGCGGTCGGCATCGGCGGATCGTACATGTGCATCTACGGCATGGAGAGCCCCGGCGGGTATCAGCTGTTTGGCCGCACGCTGCAGATTTGGAACACGTTCCGGCAGACCGGATCGTTCCGGGACGGGAAGCCGTGGCTGTTGCGCTTCTTCGATCAGGTCGAGTTCTACCCGGTCACGCCGGAGGAGCTTGAGGAGATGCGCAAGAAGTTCGTGCGCGGCCGCTACGACATCGAGATTCGAGAGACGGAGTTCGATCTCGGCGCATATCTGAAGTTCCTGGAAGAGATTCGAGACGACGCGGCGGCTTTCAAGGCGCGGCAAAAGCAGGCGTTTCACGAGGAGTTGGAGCGGTGGAAGGCCATGGGACTTGCCGCGTACACGAGCGAGACCGTGGTCGAGGAAGAGGAGCCCGAGGAGGACGGCCTCACGGTGCTCCGGGCGCAGATGCCGGGAAGTGTGTGGAAGGTGCACGTCAAGCCCGGGCAAATCATCCGGCCGGGCGATACCATCGCCGTGATCGAGAGCATGAAGATGGAGTTTCCTGTGGAGGCCACCTGCGCCGGCGTCGTCCGCACGGTGCACGTGCGCCCGGGGCAGGAGCTCCGGCCCGGCGGGCCGATTGTGGGCATTGAGGAGGTGTCGGCTTGAGCATGACGACCGTGGAGGCGCTTCGGCGCGCATACCGGACCGGGCGGCGGACGCCGGCGGACGTGATCGACGAACTCATTCGTGCGGCGGAGTCGCACGCCGCGTGGAACGTGTGGATCACGCCGCCCTCGTGGGAGAGGATTGAGCCGTATCTCCAGGCGCTCTGCGCAGACGAGATGGATCAAAAGCCGCTCTGGGGCATTCCGTTTGCGGTCAAGGACAACATCGATGTCGCCGGCATGCCGACCACGGCCGCCTGCCCAGCGTTTGCGTACGAGGCGCCGGCGCACGCCGCGGTGGTGGAGCGGCTGATCCGCGCGGGGGCCATTCCGGTGGGGAAGACGAACCTAGATCAATTTGCGACGGGGCTCATCGGCACGCGCAGCCCGTATGGCGAGGTGGCGAATGCGCGCCATCCGGAGTGGGTGAGCGGCGGATCGTCGAGTGGATCGGCGGTCGCCGTGGCGCTCGGCATGGTGCCGTTTGCGCTCGGGACCGACACGGCGGGTTCCGGGCGCGTGCCGGCGGCCTTGAACGGCGTCATCGGCTACAAGCCTCGCGTCGGCGGCTGGCCGAATGACGGTGTGGTGCCGGCGTGTCGCACGATCGACTGCGTGAGCGTGTTCACGCGATCCGTCGCGGACGCGGCGTGGGTGCAGGCGGTCATCGCCCCGGCGCCTGCCGCGCAGGGCGCGCCGGATCGCGCGGTGGTGCCGAAATCGCTCGGCGCCTGGTTCGGCGCCAAGGCGGACGCGTATCGCAACGCGTGGGCCAGGGCGCTGTCCAAGCTTGAGGACGCCGGCGTCGCCGTGGTGGAGATGGATCTGCCTGAACTGGACGAGGCGAGCGCGATGCTGTACGAGGGCCCCTGGATTGCGGAGCGGTGGGCGAGCCTCGGGGCCTTCGTCGAGGCTCATCCCGACGACGTGCTGCCCGTGACCCGAGCCATCCTCGAGTCCGGCCGGGATCGCCTGGCGAGCGATCTCTTCCGGGCCCAACACCGCCTTTTGGACCTGCGCCGCTCCGTGGAGGAGAAACTGCGCGGCGCTGTGCTTTTCATGCCGACCGTCGGCGGCACCTGGACGCGGGACGAGGCGCGCTCGGAACCTTTAGCCACCAATCGGGCGCTCGGCGCGTACACGCATCACGCGAACCTGCTTCACTTGGCCGGCTTGTCGCTCCCGTGCGGCGAAGCAGATGAACAAATGCCGTTTGGCGTCACGCTGTACGTCCCTGGCCAACGCGAGGCCGAGCTTCTGGCCGCGGCGCGCTGGTGGCTTGATCCCCGCGAGGATGTGGCGACACGTGAGGACGAGATGGAACTCATCGCGGTCTGCGGCCTGCACATGCGAGGCATGCCGCTGAACGGCGAGTTGGTCGATCTCGGCGGAGAATTCGTCGGTGTTTCGCGCACCGCGCCTTTGTATCGCCTCTACCTGCTGGACACGGATCCGGTGAAGCCCGGACTCGTGCGCGCGGACGGCGGCGCGGAGGTGGAGCTGGAACTCTGGAAGCTGCCGCGGCGCGCGTGGCCAGCTTTCATGCAAAAAGTTCGGCATCCCTTGGCACTTGGAAAGATCCTGCTTTCCGACGGGCGGGAGGTGACGGGCTTCGTCTGCGAGGCGGGTGCGGCGAAGCGCGAGGACATCACGGTCTACGGAGGTTTCCGGGCGTGGTGCGAGCGCGGCAGGGTGGTCATTTCGTGAACGGTCCGCGGGGGCGCCGTCTCGGCCCCCGCCCATTCAACCGTTGATGCCGCTGGATTTCGACAGGCCGCGTAGGATGGGTTTGCGGAACAGCACGAAGAGGGCGATCATCGGCAGCGTCGCGAACATCGCGGCGGCGGACAGACCTTGCCAGTTGGACGAATCCTGCGTCAAAAAGGTGGACAATAACACCTCGATGGGCTGAACCCGAGGACTCGAGGTGACCATGAGCGGCCAAATCAGGGAGTTCCAGCAGCCGATGAAGATGTAGAGTGCGATGGTGAACAGAATGGGTCTCGACAACGGCACGACGATGCGCCACAGGAACGCCAGATGGCCGCAGCCGTCGATCCTCGCCGCGTCGTGGTACTCCCGCGGCAGCGTCAGCAGGTGCTGGCGCAAGAGGAACACGCCGAAGATGCTCGCGCCGTACGGGATGATCTGGGCGATGCGCGTGTCCACCAGGTGCAGCTTGGCCATTGTCACGAAGTTCGGGATGAGCAGCGCCTGTTCCGGGATCATGAGCACCGCCAGGAGCGCGGTCCACACCACGGTTTTTCCTCGAAACGGGATGTAGACGAGCGCGTAGGCGCAAAGCACGGTTGTCGTCAGGGCGATAGCGATGGTCGCGAGGGCAATGACGACCGTGTTGAGGATGGCGAGCATCCACGTGTTCCCGCGCCACGTCTGCACCCATACGGAGAAGTTCCAATCCGGCACCAGGTGAGGCGGATAGACAAACACGTCCTGTGGCCGGTCCAACGACGTGACGAACGCAATGTAAATCGGCAAGAGGAACGCTAGCCCGAGGGCCAAGGCCAAGGCGGCGCGTAACACGCGTCCGATGGTGCGCATGTCCATCCTCCTCGTACATCACTGGTAAAACGTGAACCGGTGACCGATCCAGCGCGTCAGGGCGGTGACTGCAAAGATGCAGACCACGAGCATCGCGGCCATGGCGGCGGCGTAAGAGAACTGTCCGTCCGTGAACGCCTGCTGGTAGATGTACAAAAGCGCCGTCAGCGTGGCGTTCTCCGGACCGCCGCTCGAAAGACTCAGTGCGTACACCTGCGCAAAGGCCTGCAGAGAGCCGATGGTGGTCATGACGGCGATGAAAAAAAGCGTCGGCGAGATGAGCGGCAGCGTGATGCGGAACAGCCGAGTCCACGGCCCTGCGCCGTCCATTCGCGCCGATTCCAACACGCCTTCCGGCAACTGAGACATGGCGGAGAGCAGGATCAGCACGTCAAACCCAATACCGTGCCAAAGCGAATACAGCACGACGGCCGGCATGGCCCAGTGGGGTGAATTCAACCATCCGATGGGCCTGAGGCCGACATCTCGCAAGAGTGCGTTCAAGATGCCGAAGTTTGGATTGTACATCCAGAGCCATCCGATAGCCGTTCCGACGGCCGGGGTGATGTACGGGAGCACCACCAAAGACTGCGCGAACCGGAAGAGCCGCCGATTCGATTGAAGCAGCGCGGCCAGTGCGACGGACAACACCAGGGTGGAGGGCACCATCATGAGGGCGTACAAGCCGGTGTTCGCCATCGAATGCCAGAACAGCGGATCGGACAAGGCCGCATGGAAGTTGCTCAGGCCCGCGTACCTCGCCGTGCCGCCGGGGTGAAAGTTAAAAAACGCGAGCGCGAAGGCGAGCACGGCCGGAGCGTAGACGAACGCCACGAGAAACACAAAGGCGGGCGCGAGCAGGCACGCCGCCAGAAGACCTTCCCGCAGGCGGGATGGGCCGGGGGAAGGCTCGGCGACGGACTGCGCCGGCGAGCGAAGAAACGCGTCGGTCACGGACATGGACATCAGCTCCTGCGCTCGCCGCTCAGGTATTGATTGCCGATGTTGTTCATGTTCGCGATGGCCTGTTGCGGCGATTCCTGCCCGTTGAGTGCCTTCAGCAGTTCAGTCTGCATAGCGGTCAGCGCGGCGTCATATTGTGTGGCGTTCGCGGCCGGGTCCGTGAGCCAGGTGGACGGATTCGTGAAAGCGGCCGCCTGGTCGGGGTGGGACGCATAGTACGGTTTCAGCTGGGCCGCCGCGGCTGGGCCAATGGGAAGGTAATTCGCCGCTTGATCCCATTGCGCGTTTTCCGCCGGGCTCACGAGCCAGCGGATGAACGTCCACGCCGCATCCTGCTGGGCTTTGGTTCCCGTGTTCAGGATGGCGAGGCTGTCGCCATCGACGTAGTTGTACGCGCGGCCCGAGGTGCCAGCGGGCGCCGGCGAAGCTTTAACGGGGAACTTGCCGCCCACCGACTGCACGTCATAGGTCCACCCTGCGGACGATTCGATGAGAAGTCCAATGTTGCCCGTCCCGAAATCCAATTGGTAGTCGTAGTTTTGCGTGAGGATCATGTCTCCATGCGCGACGAGATCGCGCAAAAAGGACAGGGTGGCGACGGCCTGCGGGTTGTTGAGGGCGAACCGCGTCTCGCTGCCGGACGCCCATATCTTTCCTCCGTTGTCTGCGACCATCGTCAGGAACTGCTCCATGGAGGGGGTCCAAGCAATGCCGTGGATGCTTCCGCCGAGCGCTGTGATCTTCTGCGCATCCGCCCCGACCTGCTGCCACGTCTTAGGAGGCGACGAGATGCCGGCCTTCTTGAACAACTCCGCGTTATAGAAGATCACCATATGCCCGTTTTCCTCGAACGGGAGAATGTATTGTTTGCCCGGCTCGATGGCGCGGCCGTTCCAGACAGAGGGATAGAAGAACGAGGCGAGTTGAGCCTTCGTGAAACCGCTCGGCCCGTCGATGTACGGCGTCAGGTTCACGAGGTACCCGTCCGACACGAACTGCTGCGCGGCGTCGAGGTGAGGCATAATGACGTTCGGCGCATCGCCCGCGGTCATCGCGGCGGTGACGGGCTGAATCTGCGCGTACTTGTCGACTACGGTGACGTGGATGTGGGGATGGGTGGCGTTAAACTCGTCGACGAGGGCGTGCATCTCCTTCTTCAGTGCACCCGAAGGATGCCCGTTCCAAAATGTGATCTGAACCACGCCGTCTGTGCTGGCCGCTTCCGCAGGTGCCACGCGAACCGCGGTCTGCGCGTGCGCGCGCTCCAGCGCGATACCGGTTCCCGCGCCTGCCAAAATCGCGGCGAATGCGGTGCCGAAAACCCAGCTTCGTCTCACGTGAATTCTCCCCCTTGAATGCCCGAATATTGGGTCAAGACCATCTTGAGATGCGGGTTTGAAGGAAGGCTTGTGTTTTTGTGAAGCGCATGTAAGAAGTCTGTATCTTTTGTTTATGGTCCGCTGGCCGTCGAGATGGACCTCAGGGGGTGGCGTGTGTGTATCCGTTCTGGGCATGCTAAGCGAGCGAGGGGGGAGCAGGCGGTGAAGAAGGACATCCAGTCCACGAAAAAGCAGACACCCATCACGGAAGCCCAGAACGCCATCGCGCAGGCGGAGCGCGCGGCGAAGCAGGCGCTTTCGCACACCAACCGCACAAGCCTCATGTCCGCCGAGGAGGCGCTGAGGCAAGCAGAAAACGCCGTGGAGAGCGCGGGCGGATCGTCCAATTCCCAGGCTGTGGCCGGACTCCACGATCACCTGAATCGCGTCCGCGCAGCGCTTGACGACGCGGAAGCGCAGCAACCGTGAGGCGTTCGCTTCACGGTTGCTTCATTTTTCCTGTCTTTCGCATACTTGAAAGCGCTTGTTTGGTCAAGAGCGGGTGGGATTCGATGTGCCGATAGTCGGACGTCGCATAAAGCGCGGCGAACGCGCCAGCCACGCCCACACCGCACGCCAAGAGGAGGAACTCCGGCGCGACGCCCTGCTGGAGAATCCACGAGGACATGGCGTAACTTATCGGCGTGAATCCAACGCTGACGAGCATGAGGACGGACATGACGCGGCCGAGCTTTTCTTCGGGGATGCTGCTTTGCAAAAAGGCGAGGAACGGAATGTTGACGATGCTCATGAGGATGCCAACCAGGCCGAGCGCCGCCATCCCTTCGATGGGCACCTGCCAGTACCCGACCGTCGCCATGGCCAGACCCATGAGCGCGCCGCACATGCCAATCCAGATGAGCTTGCCCTGAAAGCCCTTGAGCAGCGCGACAATCACGCCTCCGACAATGGACCCAATGCCGAGCGCAGACTGGTATTCGCCGAGCACCGCGCCCGTCCAGCCTCGACCGCGGATCATCACCGGCACCCCGATGCTGAGCGGACCGATGCAGAACAGATTCACCACCAAACTCAGGCACATGACGATGAGCAGGAGGCGGATCTGCACCACAAATCGGAGGCCATCCGCGATGTCGCGCAAAACGGCTGAGACCCCTTGGACGGGCTCCGCGAGGCCGCTGTGCGCGCGAAGGCGAAGCCAGAACACCGTCACGGCCGCGACAGCAAATACGAAGGCCACCACGACGAACATCAACCGGTAGTCTCGCTGCGCCAGCAGGACGGCCGCGAGGATAGGCCCCATTACCGTGCTCGCCTGCTGCACGGTCTGAACGATGCTCGAAGCCTGAGTCACGTGCTCTTCTTCGACGGCGGTCTGCACGATGGACGAGGTAGCCGGGTAGTAGAACGAGTCGATCACGCCGAACAACACGGCCATCAGGTCGATGGCCCAGAGCGGCGCTCGCGGGCCGAAAAGCGCGATGCGAAGCGCGAAGGCGGCCAGGACGGCTGCACGGGCAGCGAGGGAAATGCCCATGATCCACTTGCGGCTGACCCGGTCTGCGATGGCGCCGCCGACCAGCATGAAGATGACGCGCGGCACCGAGGCGAGCGTCATGGTGGCGCCGAGCGCGAGCTGCGAACCGGTAACGGTCAACGTGTACCAGCTCAAGATGGTGAAGTACGCATTGTCGCCGCCCACCGAAAACAGCGAGCCCAACACCAGAATCCACAGATTGCGCTCGCGCACAAGCCGCCTGTCGAGATTCAGCAACGCGTTCGCACCACCTTGCTCGCTGGATCGCTCTCCCTTCTAAATATACACATCTGCTCCGATGCAGCCAACCACTTTTTGGTCATGGACAATCGGTACGCTCACCGTGATGCATCGCCTGCGGCTTTGCGCCGAAAGGTAAGGCGCGGATATGTACGACTCCCCAGCCAGGGCGGCCTGGAACCACGCCCTTTGCGAGGCGTTCAGGAGACCCGCGGGAGGATCGGAGAATACGAACGATCCGTCCGCGCGATTCAACCAGATGGATCCCAGGTTGTGCTTGGTCTTGAGCTCCAGAAGGATCCACTGGACCGATTCTGGTTCGAGGTCCGCGGCGCGGAGACGGGAAGAGGCGAGCGCGAGCTCGCGTTTCAGTGCTTCCAAGTCCTCCGCGTCGACGGCAGGCGCCGATGTGGGCACAAACGACTCAAATTCCGCAACCTCGCCAGACAGCTCGTCGGCCGTCTCTCGCAAATGGGAGGCGACTTGCGTCAGCTTGTCCACTTGCTGGCGGGTGGCCGCGTTCTCCGCCATGAGCGAGACGAGATCGTCAGCGGCGTCTCGCATCGACGCCTGCGCCCGTCTTACGCCTCGTTCTGCGTCGGCCAGATGATGGAACGCTCGATCCGCCTCTCCGCGCGTGTGTCTCGCGTCAGAGGCCATGTGCGCTACCTCGTCGCGCGTCGCGGCGAAGAAGCTCTCGAGCTCGCGCAGGGCCGTGGTGGCAACATGGGACGCCGATTGGGCTTCGGCGCCGATGGCCGCTAGGGCGTCGACTTGAGCTCGGATGTTCGCGAAGTTGTTTGCGCTGTGCCGGAGTGCGTCCTTCGCTTGTTCCGCCAGGCGGCGCACCTCGTCCGCGATCACGGCGAAACCGCGGCCGTGATGGCCAGCATGCGCGGCCTCGATGGTTGCATTCAGCGCGATGAGCGAGGTCTGCTCGCTGATGCTGCGGATGGCTTCGTGCACGGTGCGGATGCGATCCAGGCCCGTGAGCATCTCTGACACGCGCGAATGATTCTCCTCGATGGCGGCGGAAAGCTTGCGCAGGGTGCGCATGGCTTCCTGGACGTGCTCCAAGAGGGCGGGGACGCGTTCTTCGAGATCCTCTGCTCGGCGCGCGATGCGCTCCATGGAGGCTTGCGAGTCCGAAAACGTTTCGAGCGCGGCCATCACGTGCGCGGCCGATGCGTCGAGTTCTTCGACAGCGACGGTGGCTCGCTCGCACGTGCGGACTTCGGTCGATTCGGCGCGATCTGCGAGGGAGACGAGCTCCCGGACGGATTGGCCGACGGCGGCCGTGGTGGCGTCCAACCTGTCTGCCGTCACGCGAATCGCGGCCAGGAGTTCCGCGATGAGGGGAAGATGAGGCGGCGCCCCGCCTTCCACGTCCCGATTGCGCCGAAGAAGCGTCCACAAGGCGACCCACTCCTGTCTAAATGTCATGGATGATTCCATTATGGGGGTCAAGGTTGGGGTTATCAAGAAGATATGATAGATAACATGACACAACGGCGAACGCGGGCGCGTTCGCCGTCTGGTTTCAGATGGGGAGAGGCACCCCGAGTTGTTCTAGCAACCTGCGGTCGATCTCCATCCTTGCCGTCTTGAGCGGATCGACGATTTGGCAGATGCGGAGTCGCCCGGCCGCGCTCAGCAGCATGGTGGCGTCGGCGAGATGGAGGCGAGCGGCGGCCGAGAGCCAGGTGGCGGCCCGCTTCGTCGCCAACTCGGCCGCCTCATCTAAGGTTGCTGCAGAGGCGATGACGCTCACATCGTCCGGAGACACCACCATGGGCGCGGGGCAGGTCGCGCCGCGCACCACGTTCAGCCGCACCGTCACACGGCCTGCGATTTCGACGCCCGACACGCCAACTTCGCCGTCGCCCATGGCCGCGTGGAGATCGCCGAGTGCAAACAGGGCGCCCGGGGCGGAGACGGGGAGCAGCAGCACCGCACCTGCCGTGATGCGCGTGCAATCCATGTTTCCGCCGTGATCGCCAGGTGTGCCACACGGGACCTCGCCGCAAGCGGGAGCCACGCCGATGACGCCAATCATCGGCCTCAGCGGCGCACGCACCCCTCCGGGCAGGACGACCTGGTCTTGATCGATCTCGACGAAGCGAATGGCATTTTCGGACAGTTGGGCGCCCATGACGCCGAGGCCGGGGCCGGTGGTCATGATGCCGCGCTTGGCGAGTTGGATGTCCAGGATGTGGACCGCGAGAAGGTCTCCCGGCGCCGCTCCCTCTACGTAGACGGGGCCGGTCGCGGGATTGATGCGACTCCAATCCAGCGTGCCAAAGTCCTGGTCTTCTCGCTCGATCTGGTTTTCGAAACAGTCGCACGTCTCGATGTGCACCACCGCGCCCTCGGAAACGGACAGGGCGGGAGGATGGGATGGCGCGAGCGAATACACGATGTGCGTGGAATCCAGGGTGTACGCCGCGGTGGACATGAAATTCCTCCTCTCGGATGCTTGGCGTGTGTCCATGTGCCCATGCATGTCTTTGACACCTGCCTTGAATTCACCTGCGGGCATTTTAAAGGCTGCGGCATACTAACGCCGAAGGGGGGATGAAGGTGTCTAATAGTCGACACGAGTCCAAACCGCTGCACAACGACGCCAACAAGACACTGCCGACGGAAGAGCGAGAAGAACGCATTCCGGGCGAAAAGCTAAGGGTGAAACTCGGCAAGAAGAAGTAAGATCGGGCGCGTGGGTGGACGGCTGTCCTGCCACGCGCCCGGTTTTACGGAGGAGCGCGGCGACCAAAGTTGGGCAGGGATTCGACCTCGCCCTGGCGAAATGAAGCATGGTGCAATCGCGCCCAGAAGGCCGTGGGCGTGACGAAGGTGAGCGGGCGTGATCGCAAAGAAGCGCGCGGCGGCACTGGCCGCGGTCATGTATTTGGCGCTTGTCGGTTGTGTCGCTTCGTTTGTGTACCGGTGGAATGTGCCCAAGCCAGTCGAGCGGGACCGCGTGGTTCGCGTGGCGAGTCCGTCGCGTCCGCTGCCGAGGCTTGATGCTCCGGTCTTCGGCGCTCCGCTGTACAGACCGCCCACACCTCCCTCCGGGACGCGGCTGTCCGTGATCCACGAGCCGACCTTCACGGCGTACGTGTTGTGGGTGCGGGATCCGCGGCGCGTCGAAATGGTAGAGACGCGCTATCCCGGCGACGTGGGCGAAACGGTCGAACAATTCGTGAATGACTGGCATGCGGTCGCGGGCATCAACGGCGGATCGTTCACGGACACCAACTGGCGCGGGACGGGAGGGCTTGTGCAAGGCATCGTGATCAGCAACGGGCGGATTCTCAAGCGCGCGAGCGGTTCCGAAAGCATCGTCGGTTTCACGGCGGATGGGCGCCTCATCTCAGGCACCTACACGCTCGCCGAATTGCAGTCGATGGGCGTGACGCAGGCGCTCATGTTTGGGCCGACGCTCGTGGAACATGGCGTGGACCAGATCCAGGGCGCCGGCGACTGGGGCTATGCGCCGCGCACGGCGATAGGGCAAACGGCGGACGGGACGGTCATCCTCATGGTGACGGACGGACGCGAGCTCCACGGGCCTGCGGATATCGGAGCGAGCCTCGGGGACATCGCGCGCCTCATGATTGCGCTCGGGGCCGTCACGGCGGCCAACCTGGACGGCGGCTCGTCCGCCACGCTGGTCTACGATGGACACCTGATCAATCAGCCTACGGACATCCTCGGCGAGCGATACGTCGGCACGGCCGTGATCGTCAAATAGCGCGAAAGAGGTAGGCGTGTGAAGCTGAAGCGGCTGGGCATGTACCTAACCATTCTGGCGGGGACCGCAGCCGTGCTGTGGGGAGCGCAGGAAGCCGCGCGCAGTCGCCCCGCGCCTGTCCGTTGGCACACCGTAGTGGTCCACGAGCCACCGCAGGAGCCCATCCTGCAGATTCCCCTTCGCGCGCAGACTGTCGCGTTGCAGCGCGCGCTGGCATGGGATCCGAGCCCTTCCCGCCTGGCGGCGTTCGCCATCGAACCGAAGGGCGAGCTTTGGGTGTTCGAGCTGCGGACGGGCAACAGCGTGGCGCGGCTTCGCTTCTCGTCTGGCTTGGCAAGCGCGGCGTGGGTGAGCGACAGGCTCATCCTCCTTCTCACGGGCGCCGGGCAGCTTGAGACGTACGACGTGTGGAACCACGTGCTGAGGTTTATCGCTTCGCTTCATCCGCCCGCGGGCATGGTGTGCCACGCTATGGCCTGGAGCGGCTACACGAACGACCTGTACGTCATCTTCGCCGGCCCGTGGGGCAATCAGGTCTACTACTTTGACACAAATGAGCATATGTACGTGGAATCTATCGGCGACCTCTCGATCCGCCAGGCTTACTACAGTGCCACGGATCTCACGTTGTACGTCGTGGACGCGCACCATCGGCTGTGGGCGGATCGCGAAGGACTCCTTCGCCCGTTGGCTTCTCAGGTGGCGCTGATCCGCGGCGCTGGGAATTCCGTTGATTGCGCGGCGCTTAACGCCCGAGGGGAGGCCGTGGCCGTCCGTGCGTTTGACGGCCGCGCGTGGACGACGCTGTGCCGGTTGCCCTCACCTGTGCCCGCCTCGAGCTTGGTGATCGATCACGCCGGTCACACGTACATCGTGAGTCGGCAATACATCGAGGATCCTTCCGGCCGCGTGGCGCGGGCGCCCCAGGGCGCATTTTTCTTCGCTGCGCAGAGCGCGGACGCGGTGGTGGTTGTCCGCGGAAGCGCGTACGGAATTGCGGTGGATTGAGATCCCGGTCCGGGCGAAGTTCTCGATGTGAAGGCCATGTGGATGTCGTATAATGTTGGTCGACTGCCGAGGCAGCCTTCCGCGTAGCTTCGGACATGACAGAGCAGGGAAGTGGCAACGTGGAACAGCGACAACCGATGGAAGAGAAGCCGAAGCGCAACTGGTTTTCCGGCCTGCTTTTGCCCATTCTGATTGGCGTGGCCATTGCCATGGCGCTTCGGATGTGGGTGGTGAGCCCCGCTCGGGTGCCCTCTGCTTCAATGTACCCCACCATCCCTGCGACGAGCTCCCGGAACTTCGCATACGTGATTGTCAACAAGCTGGCGACGGAGCTTTGGCCCATCCACCGCGGGGAGGTCGTCGTGTTTCACTGGCCGGACGATCCGAGCGAGCTCTTCGTCAAGCGCGTGATCGGCCTGCCTGGGGACACGGTGACGGTGACGTCCAATGCCGTGTATATCAATGGCAAGAAGCTCGTCGAGAACAATCCGGATATTTCGAAGTACAACGGCACGGTCGTCGGGACGTGGAAAGTTCCTCCGGGATGCTACTTTATGCTCGGCGACAACCGACCCATCTCCGACGACAGCAGGCTCTGGGTGCACAAGTTTGTGCCGCGCTCCATGATTGTGGGCGAGGCGGAATTTGTCGTCTATCCGTTCAACAAAATGAGCGTCATCTCCCAACACGTCTGAGAGGAGTGAGCGCAGATGCAGTATGTGCGCCTCGGCAAGACAGGGCTCGAGGTTTCGCGCATTTGCCTCGGATGCATGAGCTATGGGGATCCGGAGCGCGGCACGCACTCGTGGGTGCTGCGGGAAGAGGAGGCGCGCCCGTTCATCCGGAAGGCGCTCGATCTCGGCATCAACTTCTTCGATACGGCGAACGTGTACTCGCTCGGCGCCAGCGAGGAGATCCTCGGCCGCGCGCTGCGCGATTTCGCCAGGCGGGACGAGGTCGTGATCGCCACGAAGGTGCACGGGCGCATGCGGCCGGGGCCGAACGGCGGCGGGCTCTCGCGCAAACACATCTTCGAGGAGATCGACAACAGCCTGCGCCGCCTGGGCACCGATTATGTGGACCTGTACCAGATCCATCGGTTTGACCCGAACACGCCGGTCGAGGAGACGATGGAGGCCTTGCACGACGTCGTGAAGGCGGGCAAGGCGCGCTACATCGGTGCCTCTTCCATGTACGCGTGGCAGTTCCTGAAGCTTCAGCACGCGGCCGAATTGCATGGGTGGACGAAGTTCGTTTCGATGCAGAACTACTACAATCTCCTGTATCGCGAGGAGGAGCGCGAGATGATGCCGCTGTGCCAGGCGGATGGCATCGGTGTCATTCCGTGGAGCCCGCTTGCGCGCGGGCGGCTGACGCGCGACTGGGACACGCGCACGGCGAGATCGGAGACCGACGAGTTTGGCCGAAAGCTGTACGCACTGACGGAGGCGAGCGATCGGCGCATCGTCGAACGGGTCAAGGCCGTGGCGGAACGGCGCGGGGTGCCGATGGCGCAGGTGGCGCTGGCCTGGGTGCTGTCGAAGCCGTTCGTGACGGCGCCCATTATCGGCGCGACGAAGCTCCATCACCTCGAGGACGCTGTGGCGGCGCTCGAGCTTCAGCTGACGCAGGACGAGATCGCCGAGCTCGAAGAGAACTACGTGCCGCATCCGGTCCTGGGTCACCAGTGATACGTATCGGTTCATCATGTCGGATGAAAGGGGCGCGGTGAAGAATGTCCGTGGAATTAGAACCCAAGCAGGCGCTCCTCGACGCAGGCTCGCGCTATGCGAACCGTCGAACGTTCGCCATCATCTCGCACCCAGACGCAGGAAAAACGACGTTGACCGAGAAGCTGCTTTTGTTCGGCGGCGCCATCCGCGAGGCGGGCGCGGTGAAGGGGCGGAAGGCGCGGAGACACGCGACGAGCGACTGGATGGAGATTGAGAAGCAGCGCGGCATCTCGGTTACGTCGACCGTGCTGCAGTTCGATTACATGGGATGTCGCCTGAACCTGCTCGACACGCCGGGCCACGAAGATTTCAGCGAGGACACGTACCGGACGCTCGCGGCGGCGGACAGCGCAGTGATGCTCATCGACGCGGCGAAGGGCGTGGAGCCGCAGACTATCAAGCTGTTCGAGGTCTGTCGGATGCGCGGCATCCCCATTTTCACCTTCGTCAACAAGCTGGACCGCCACGGCAAGGATCCCTTCGAGCTGATGGAGGAAATTGAGCGCGTGCTTGGCATCCGCTCCTGCCCAGTGACTTGGCCCATCGGCATGGGACCTGATTTTCAGGGTATCTACCACCGCATGGAAGGGCGGTTCGAGCGCTTCACGAGCCGAGCAGACGAGACGCGCGTGCCGGTGCCGGACCTGAACGATCCGGCCCTCGCTGAAGTGCTCGGCGAATCGCTCTGGCAAAAGCTCAAAGACGACATTGAACTGCTCGATGTCGCCGGCGACCCGTTTGATGCGGATCTCGTCCGCCAGGGCAAGCTGACGCCGATGTACTTCGGCAGTGCGATTGCCAACTTCGGCGTCGCGTCGTTTCTCGAATCGTTCATTCAGCTCGCGCCCGCACCCGGCCCGCGCGAGAGCAGCGCCGGCTTGGTCTGCCCGCACGATCCCGTCTTCACGGGCTTCGTCTTCAAAATTCAGGCGAACATGAATCCCGCTCACCGGGATCGCGTCGCGTTTGTCCGAATCTGCTCGGGCAAGTTCGCGCGCGGCATGACCGTGACGCACGTCCGCACGGGAAAGCGCCTTGCGCTTACGCAGCCCCAACAGTTCTTCGGCCAGGAGCGTGAGACCGTCGACGAGGCATACGCGGGCGATATCATCGGCATTCACGATCCCGGGCTCTTCCGCATCGGCGACACGCTCGCCGAGCGAGGAAGTCTGGAATTCCCGCCGCTGCCCTCCTTTTCGCCAGAACACTTTGCGCGGGTGTCCGTCCCGAACGCGATGAAATACAAGCAGTTTCACAAGGGAATTGCTGAGTTGTCCGAGGAGGGCGCCGTGCAGGTGTTTCGCCAGGCCAACCGCACGGAGGACTTGATCCTCGGCGCCGTCGGCCAGCTTCAGTTTGACGTGTTTGTCTACCGCATGAAGCACGAGTACGGCGTCGACGTCGAGATGATCCGATTGCCGTATCAGTTCGCACGGTGGCTGGAGTCCGACGAACCCGTCGAACACCTCCAGTTCGATCGATACGCGACGCTCGTCGTGCGCGATCGCGATGGGCGCACGGTGCTCTTGTTCCAGACGGAATTCGCCATGCAGTGGCTGTTGGACAAAAACCCGAATGTGCGCCTGCACAAGACGTCGTTCGAACTGGACGCGTCCCGAGGGCGCTCGAAGGAGTGAGGCGCGTGCCGACGGCGGCCTACATGACCTACTCGCAACTCGTCCAACGGCTGCGCCAACTCGCCGACTTGGCGCCGGATCTGGTTCGTCTCGAGATCATCGGGAAGAGCCGGCTCGGCCGAGATCTCTTTGCCGTCGCGCTGACGGATGCGGCGACGGGATCGGCCCTCGACAAGCCGGCCGTCCTGGTCGACGGCAACATTCACGCGGGCGAGGTGTGCGCATCGAGCGCCGTCGTGTATTGGATCGAGCGCCTGGTTGAAGAGCGGGACAGCGATCCGGCCGTGCGCGAGTTGCTTCGGACGCGCACCGTCTACGCCATCCCGCGCATTGCGGTCGACGGCGCGGAGGTGTATCTCACCACGCCCGCCAGGCTTCGCTCGAGTCCGCACCTGTACCCGCACACGTTGCCACCCGACGGCTTTGTCGAGGACGATGTCAACGGCGACGGGCGCATTCTGTGGATGCGCGTGCCGGCGGAGGACGGGGCCTACGCTGTCGACGAGATCGACCCGCGCGTGATGCGCCCACGGCAGCCCGGTGAGATAGGCGGTGTGTATTACCATCTGTTCCCCGAAGGCCGGATCGTGCGGACGTCGCAAGGCGGGGCGCGACCGGCTGCGTCCTCTGCGCGGGATGTGCGCCTGTACGGCATGGATTTCAACCGGAACTTCCCGATCCGCTGGGCCGGAGAGAGCGGCCAGCCGGGGGCGGGGCCGTTTCCGCTTTCGGAGCCAGAGTTGCGGGCGCTCGCGGATTTCATCCAGGCGCATCCGAACATCGCCGCGTACGCCGCGTTGCACACCTCGGGCGGTGTCATTCTGCGCCAGCCCTCGACCGGCGACGATACGGTCTTGTCTCCGCTCGATCGCGCGCTCTTTACGGAGGTCGCCCGGATGGGTGAGCGGGAGACGGGGTACTTCTCAGGCTCCAACTACGAGAAATTTGCGACGGGCCACGAGGCCGTCCTCATGCCCGGCGCGGCGGACGACTGGATGTATGATCACCTGGGCGTGCTCAGTTTTACGGTGGAACTCTGGGATTTGCGCCGGCGCGCTGGGGCGCGAGGGTACGGCGAGATCGGCATGCGCAAGATGATGTCGCTGACGGTGGAGGAGCGGCTCGAGGACGAGCGCAAGGTCGTCGACTACGTGGCTCGCGAGTTTCCCGATGCGTATACGCCTTGGACGCCGTTTGACCAGCCCGATTTCGGGCGCGTGGAGATTGGCGGCTTGGATCCCAAGTTCGTGATTCAGAATCCGCCGCCCGCGTTGCTAGAAGAAGAATGCGATCGCGTCGGCCGGTTTCTCACGCGGCTGGGCCTGACGACGGCGCGACTTGTCGTGACGGGCCTGTCCGTGGAACCCGTTGCGGCGGGCGTGTACCGCGTGATGGCGGAAGTGGCGAACGCGGGCTTTTTGCCGACGACGAGCACGAAGAAAGGGAAGGATCTGGCACTCGAGGGCATCCGCGCGGAGTTGCATGGGGCGTCGGAGGTCCTTGCAGGTGCCTCGCCGTGTGAGTTGGATCACCTCGATGGGTACGGGTTTTACGGTAACGGGCGCCTGCCGGCGCATCAGCGGGCGCATGTGGAATGGGTGGTGCGCGGCGCGCCGGGAAGTTTCCTCGAGGTCCGTTTTTCCGCGCCGCGCGCGGGGCAGGCGACGGCGAGCGTCGCGCTTCCTTGAGGCGCGCCAGGCGTTGTGCTTGGAATCTATCCTTCAACACGGAGCGGTGTGCGACGGCACGCCGCTTCGCTTCGCTTTTCTAGTGGATATTTCCTATGGATTCTGATAAGATGAAGGAAGAGGTAGGGAGAGAACCGGTGCGCGGTTGGGCCCTACCGATAGAGTGGAGTGGACATTGCGGGAAGCGCGGCCGTTTCAGCCGCGCGCCATGGCTGGGTCAGAGATGCAAAGGTTGGGAGGTGGGAGTGGCGTTGCGAGAATTCGTCAACGGGATTACAATATTAGCAGCCGACTTCAACGAGTGCTAACAGGGTGTTGCCTTCTCGCACACCATGACGTTCCACCGCGGTGTGTCCGTCAACTGCTCTCCCTGCGCTTCCTCGATGCATACTAGCCGCAGGTACTCGCGCACAGTCACGTGTTGGAAACCGTCGCGAATCGGAGCCAGACAGCACACAGGAGGTGGTGCGTGCATGACGTTGGAAATCGGATATGTCAGCACTTATGTCCCCCGGAAATGCGGACTTGCCACATACACTCACCATTTGCGCCAGAGCGTTCGCCGGGCGGCGGGACCGTCCGCGGCTGATCAGGTCATCGCCATGTTGGCCCCAGATGAAGATGTGAAGAACTACAACCGGTCGTATTGGTTCCTTCGCCGGGATGAGCGCCGAGATTATGCGCGCATCGCGCGGCGGGTGAACGACAGCCGAATTGGCGTGGTCTCCCTGCAGCACGAATTTGGCATCTTTGGCGGCGAAGCAGGGTCGTACATCCTCGACTTCATCGACGCACTGGACAAACCGCTCGTGACGACCTTTCACACCGTCTTTCAAAAGCCCATGTCGCCTTATCGCGAAGTGCAGAAGGAGATTGCCGAGCGAAGCGATCGCATCGTCGTGATGAATCGCCAGGCCATCGACTATCTTGTCGACGCCTTCGGCATCTCGCCGTCGAAAATCCACTATCTTCCGCACGGGACGCCGGTGCGATCCGTGACGCCAAGGGCCGAGTTGCGCAAGCAGTTCGGCTGGCAAGACCGTGCGGTCATCGTCACGTTTGGGCTGCTCGGTCCGAGCAAGGGCATTGAGTTCATGTTGGACGCAATGCCGGATATCGTGCGCGAGGTCCCGAACGCGCTGTACGTGATCGCCGGGCAAACGCACCCGGAAATTGTCAAGCGCGAGGGCGAGGCGTATCGCGAGTCGCTCATGCGGCGGATTCATGACCTCGGCTTGGACGATCACGTCGTGATGCTCAACCAGTACATGTCCGAATCCGACATCGTGGACCTCATCACGGCGGCGGATCTCTACGTCACACCGTATCCGAATATGGAGCAGATCACGAGCGGGACGCTGGCCTACGCGGTCGGCATGGGGCAGGTCGTGCTGACGACGCCGTACGCGTACGCGCGCGACCTTCTGAAGGACGTGCCGGAACTGCTCGTGCCCTACGGGGACACGCGCGCGTGGGCGGATCGGGCTGTGGAAGTCCTGACCAACCGCGATGTGCGCGCGAAGTACGCCGAGCGGATTTCGGCGATTGGCGCAGACATGACGTGGCCGCGCGTGGGCGAGCGCCATTGGCAGTTGTTCCAGGACGTCGCCCTGCGGGCTCGCCATCGCGCATCGGGGGTGAAGGGATTTGCGGTCATCGCACACTGATGGGCTGCCGGTTTCGCTGGATCACCTGCGCCGGATGACGGATGACACAGGGCTCATTGAGCACGCGATTGGCCGCATTCCTCGCCGTCAGGAAGGGTATTCCACCGACGACAACGCGCGGGCCCTTTGGCTCGCGTACGAGTGGCTCCACTACGCCCGCGAGCGGGGCCTGGAGGCGGAGGCGGCCGATCTCGCGCGGCTCATCGACATCTACTTCGCGTTTTTGGCATGGGTCCAGAAGCCGGACGGCTGGTTTCACAACAACGTCTCGTACGATCGCCGCTTTGAGCTGGAAGTTCCGTCGGACGACTGCCAAGGGCGATCCGTGTACGCACTCGCAGTGGGCATGTGCGAGGAGCGCGATCCGGCCCGGCTGACGGCCTACGCGCAAGTGCTGCGCCGGGGGTTCGAGGCGGCTTTCGGCCTCACGCACGCGCGCGGCGTCGCCCACGTTGTGGCGGCTGCCGCGCGGCTGTTGCGCCGTGCAGAGGGAGCCGATGCTCCCGAAGATGCGGTGCCCGAGTTCTGGGCCTTTGTCCGCCAGCGCCTGCCGGGCGTCGTAGAGCGCGGCGCGCGCGATCTCGTGTCGCGGTTCGAGGCACACGCGCGCAGCGACTGGCCCTGGTTCGAGGACCGCATGACGTACGACAACGCGGTCATGCCCTGGGCGCTCTTCGAAGCCTATGCGCTCACCGGTGAGGCGCGATGGAAAGAAGTAGCAGAAGTTTCACTCGACGGGCTCCTCGCGCGCATGCGGGCGCCGGAGGGGTGGTTACGGCCCATTGGAAACCGCGGCTTCGCGGCGCCTGGCTTCACAGCCATCTGGGACCAGCAACCGCTCGAAATCGCCCAGCTCGCCATTGCGTGCGAATCGGCCTGGCGGGCGACGGGTGACGAGGCTTATCGGCGGCTTACGGCCGAGTGCCAGCGCTGGTTCTACGGTGAAAACGACAAAGGGGTGCCCATGGCCGATCCGGCCGACGGCAGTTGTTGCGACGGCCTGACGCCGCAGGGTCCCAACCTGAACCGCGGTGCAGAGTCCACGTGGTCGTACCTGATCACCGAGATCCACGTCGAGCGGGCATTTGCCGATGATCTGGACGCCGCGCGAGCATTTGGCGCATGGGTGGGCGTTCCGCGCCACACTCTTGCGTCCGCACGGTCGAGACGTGCGCTCGGCGGTTTTCACCGCTGATGTCACGCGCCGGCCAGCCTCACAGTGGGGCGAGGCCGGCGTTTCCGTTTTCCTTCATTCGCTGATACCAGCCCAGAAAGGCGTTCTCGATGGCACTTCGCATCTTGGGCTCGGAAAACTCGCCGTGATAGAGTCGCTCCTCATCCCGCCAGTCGGCCCACAGGCCGTTTTCGCCCGGAGCCTGGGTCCAGAAGTCGTCCTTCGCCCGGATGTCGAACACCCCGTTCTTGTACTTCGCCATCACTTTGAAGCGAGGGCTGTAGAAGTGCGAGTTGAGAAAGGCCACCACGAGCTCGACGGACTCCGTAGTCACGACTTTCGCCTCCAAGGCTGAATCGCCTTCATGAATAGACTTGGCGATCTCGTTGAACAGCCGAACGGCCTCTTCTTTACACTCCGTGTCGCTCATGACGACGTGCGCGTTGACGTTCAGTTCGTCTCCGCGCTCGCGGATGCGCGTCATCTCTTGGTGAAACGCGTCCATCCCATCGCATCCTTTCCGCACGCTCTTGAACACATCGTCTCCTTGATTCTGCGTTTCATGCGCACCCGCCCGTTCACACTTGGTGTACAATGAAGGCGTTGTCATGCGCTTCGCACCAAGGGTTGCACATCATCCAGGATGGGAGGCATGTCGCGATGCGCGTCGTCATCACCGGAGGAAGCGGCCTGTTGGGCCCATGGGTCATTCGCGAGTTTTTGAGCGCAGGCTACGACGTATTGAACGTCGACACGCGCCCGCCCGCTGAGGAACTGTGCCCCACTGTCCTCGCGGACCTCACGGATCTCGGAGACTGTTATCAGGTGCTTCAGGGCGCTGACGCTCTGGTCCATCTCGCCGCATTGCCTCGCGTCGGCATCCGCACGGACGCGGCCACCTTCGCGCTCAACACGGTGTCCACGTACAACGTGCTGGAGGCGGCGGGATCGCTCGGCATACGCAAGGCCGTCATTACGTCGAGCGAATCTTCGTATGGACTCGTGTTCGCCAAACATCCGTTTGCGCCGAAGTACGTGCCTGTCGACGAGGATCATCCGCAACTCCCCCAGGACGCCTACGGCCTGTCGAAGGTGGTCAACGAGCTGACCGCAGAGACGCTCCACCGGCGCTACGGCATGCAGATTGTGTCGTTCCGGCTCGGGAACGTGATTGCGCCCCCGATGTACAGAAACTTTCCTGACTTCATCAAAAAGCCGGAGGTTCGCAAGAACATCCTCTGGTCGTACATCGACGCGCGGGACGCCGCGGTGGCGTACCGGCTGGCCGTGGAGAAGGACGGCCTCGGGTGCGTCAAACTCAATATCGCTGCGGATTGGACCAGCATGGACCTGACGAACGGCGAACTTCTCGCGGCGTGCTACCCCGAGGTCACCGACATCCGCGTCGACCCGAACGGCTACGAGACGCTGCTCGCCAACCGCAAGGCGAAAGAAGTGCTCGGTTGGCAGCCGATTTACCACTGGCGAGACGAAGTCGCGAAGCTCTGAGGCGTTGCGGCCTTCGCGCCCGCCGGGCACACCCCGAGCAGCGCGCCAACAGGGCGAGCCTGTGGCGCTTGGGAAGGGACGAACTTCGATGCCCATCATCTTTCACTCGGATGAGCGCCTGTTTCACCTGATGACGCCGAGATCGAGCTACGTGATTCGCGTCGGCGACCAAGGCACATTGGAGCACGTCTACTGGGGCGCCAGGTTGGAAGACGCATCGGATCTGGTGCGCCTCGCGCGCGCTTGCGAGCGTCTGGATGAGCGCCCCGAGCACATGCGCGCCACTGACATCGGTGCGCTTCGCCTCGAGTACCCCTCGTTCGGGACGGGCGACCACCGGGATCCCGCCTACGAGGTCTTGCAGCCTTCGGGCAGCCACGCATCCCAGCTCGTGTACGAGTCGCACCGGATCCGACCCGGCAAGCCGCCGCTTCCGGGTTTGCCCGCGTTTTACGTCGAATCCGATTTCGAAGCCGACACGCTCGAGATCTCGCTGGTCGATCCGGCCATCTCGCTGCGCGTGATCGTCTCCTACACCGCCTACCGCGACTTCGATCTCGTCTGCCGCCACGTGCGCTTCGAGAACGCGGGGACCGAACCGCTCGTCCTGCGCCGGGCACTCTCCGCATCTGTCGATCTCGACCTGCGGCAGGCGGACTTCGTCCAACTGTCCGGCGCCTGGATCCGCGAGCGGTTTATCGAGCGGACGCCGCTTTCGCCTGGGCGGCATGAGATCATGAGCCGCTCCGGCGCGAGCGGCCACAAGCACAACCCGTTCTTCGCCCTCGCGGCGCCGCATGCGACGGAAGAGGGCGGCGAGGTGCGCGCGTTCGCCCTCGTCTACAGCGGCAACTTCCTCGGCGCCTGCGAGATGGAGCCCATGCGGCAAAACGTGCGCGCGCAGATCGGCATCCATCCCGCCGACTTCGCCTGGCGCCTCGAACCCGGCGAGCGGTTTGTCACGCCCGAGGCGGCGCTCGTGTACTCGGACGAGGGATGGGGTGGCATGTCGCGCACGTTCCACCGCGCCATTCGAATGAGGTTGTGCCGAGGCACTTATCGCGATGCCGTCCGCCCCGTGCTCATCAACAACTGGGAAGCGACGTATTTCCAGTTCGACGAGGACGATCTCGTCGAGATCGCCGAGCAGGCGCGCGATCTCGGCGTGGAGCTGTTCGTCCTCGACGACGGCTGGTTCGGCCAGCGCGACGACGATACCACGTCGCTCGGCGATTGGTGGCCGCACCCTCGCAAACTCCCGCACGGGCTGCGCCATCTCGCCGATCGCATCCACGCGCTCGGGCTTCGCTTCGGCATCTGGATGGAGCCGGAGATGGTGTCGCCGCAGAGCGAGCTGTACCGCGAGCACCCGGACTGGTGCCTGCACGTGGCGGATCGGCCGAGGTCGGAGCGGAGGCATCAGCTGATGCTCGATCTCACGCGCGAGGATGTGCGCGCCTTCGTGGTGGACGCGGTGTCGCGCGTGATTGAAGAAGGAGTTGTCGATTACATCAAATGGGACATGAATCGGCCGATGACCGAGGTCGGATCGGCCGCGCTTCCGGCGGAGCGCCAGCGCGAGGTCGCGCACCGCTATGTGCTCGGGCTGTACGAGATCCTGGAGACGCTCACCAGCCGGTTTCCGCACGTGCTGTTTGAGAACTGTGCCTCCGGCGGGGGCAGGTTCGATCTCGGCATGCTCCACTACATGCCGCAGACGTGGACGAGCGACAACACTGACGCCGTCTCGCGGCTGAAGATTCAGCACGGCACGAGCCTCGTCTATCCGCCGGTGGCGATGGGCGCGCACGTGTCGGCCGTGCCCAACCACCAGATGGGGCGCGTGACGCCGTTCGCCCTTCGCGCCGGCGTCGCGATGTGCGGCAACTTCGGCTTCGAGCTCGATCCGCGGCGCCTCTCGGACGCGGAGCGGCGCGAGGCGCGTCAAGCGGTGGAGCGGTACAAAGCGCTTCGCCAGCTCGTGCAGTTTGGGGACTTCTATCGGCTGCTGTCGCCGTTTGACGGGCCCGAGGCGGCCTGGATGTTCGCCGCCGTGGACGGTAGTGAGGCGCTCGTCGCCTATTTTTGCACGTACCCGGATCCCATGGATCCGCCGGCGCGCCTCGCCCTGCGTGGCCTGCGGCCCGAGGCGCGCTACGTCTGCGAGGCGCTCGGCGAGAGCTTCCGCGGCGACGCGCTCATGCGCCACGGCCTCATCATTCCGCGCCACATGGGCGACGGGCAGGCCGTGTTCATTCATCTCAAGCAAATCGGGGAAGGTGATGGCCTGTGATTCGCGTTGGTGTGATGGGCTGTGGCGTGATCAGCGAGGTGTACCTGAAGAACCTTCGATCCTTCGGCATTCCCGTGGCTGCGGTGGCGGATCTCGACGCGGAGCGGGCCGCGGCGCGCGCCGAGCAGTTTCAGGTTCCGGCGCTCACGCCCGACGAACTCCTCGCGCATCCCGACGTGGATCTCGTCCTCAATCTCACCGTGCCGAAGGCGCACGCCGACATCGCGCGTCAGGCGCTGGAGGCGGGCAAACACGTGCACACAGAGAAACCGCTCGCGCTTCAAGCGGACGATGCGAAAGCGCTCGTCCATCTCGCCCGCTCTCGCGGGCTTCGCATCGGGGCCGCACCAGACACCTTCCTCGGCAGTCACCTCCAGACGGCGCGCAAGCTCCTGGACGACGGCTGGATTGGCGAGCCTATCGGCGCGACGGCGTTCATGATGAGCCATGGGCCGGAGCGCTGGCATCCGAATCCGGACTTCTTTTACCAGGCCGGGGGTGGCCCGATGTTTGACATGGGCCCCTACTATCTCACGGCGCTCGTTCACCTGAT
This sequence comes from Alicyclobacillus sp. CIJ1, assembly GCF_057538885.1. Taxonomy (NCBI): domain Bacteria; kingdom Bacillati; phylum Bacillota; class Bacilli; order Caryophanales; family Alicyclobacillaceae; genus Alicyclobacillus; species Alicyclobacillus sp. CIJ1. The sequence continues at coordinate 49,088 of NZ_BAAJPH010000145.1, forward strand.
GGGGCCCGTTCGCCGCGTCGCGGGCACGGCGCAGACCACGTTTTCGACGCGCGTGATCGGCTCGCCAAATCGATTCGGTGAGCGCATCCCCGTGGAGATCCCGACGCACGTGCAGGCCCTGCTCGAGTTCGAGCGCGGGGCCACGGGCGTGCTCGTCACCACGTTCGACGTGTGGCACTCCGAACTGCCGCGCATCGAGATCTACGGCACCGAGGGGACGCTTGCTGTGCCGGATCCCAACTACTTTGACGGCACGGTGCGCGTGCGCCGCCGGGGTGCGGACGGGTGGTCGCCTGCGCCCGCGCTCTTCGGCTTTTCGGAGAACCGCCGAGGCCTCGCGGTGGCCGACATGGCGCTCGCCATCCGCGACGGCCGTCCGCACCGCGCGTCGGGCGATCTCGCCATGCACGTCGTCGAGATCATGGAGGCCATCCACATCTCGGCGCGCGAGGCGCGGCATGTCGACATTGTCTCGCGCACCGCAAGGCCCGAGCCCTGGCCCATCGGCTACGACGAGGCCGCGCTGGCGCTCGACCTGCGGGGCGAAAGCCAGCGGGATCCGTCATGAAGGCGCTCGGCGTCGATCTCGGCACGACCTCCATCGCCGCGGTGGTGTACGACACCGCGGCGAGTCGCGTCGTGTGGTGTGAGTCCCATCCGCACGGTGCCCAACTGCCGACGGACGATCCGCTCGCGTCGATGCAGGACGCCGAGCGCATGCTGGCCCTCGTCGAGCGCATGGTGGAGAAGGGGTTATCGGAGCATCCCGACGTGGCCGCCATCGGCGTCACCGGGCAGATGCACGGCGTGGTGTATCTGGACGCGCATGTTGCGCCGGTGAGTCCGCTCTTCACATGGCAGGACCGGCGCGCGGGCCAAGAGGCGTCGCGAGGCGAGACGTTTGCCGAGTGGCTGTCTCGGCTGACGAGATGCCAGGTGCACACTGGCTACGGGCTTGCGACGCACGCCTATCTCGCGCATCACGGCCTCGTGCCCCAAGGCGCGCTGTGGATCGCCACGCTGCCGGACGCGTTTGCGGCCCGCCTCGCCGGCCTGTCGCGGCCGCGGGCACACGCGTCGCTGGCGCACAGCATGGGCGGGTTTGATTTGGAGCAGGAGACGTTTGCCGCGAAGGGCTTGCAGGCGGCCGGAATGGACCTCTCGTTCCTGCCAGAGTTGGCGCCGGATCTTCACATCCTGGGCGAGCACCGCGGCATTCCCGTGGCAGTGGCGCTCGGCGATCACCAGGCGAGTTTCCTCGGCGCGGTGGGCGTGGAAGAGGGCGGCGTGCTGGTGAATATCGGCACGGGCGCGCAGGTGTCGGTCTGCGTGCGGGGAAGGCCCGAGCTGCCGCCTGGCGCGGAACTGCGGCCGTTTCTGGGGGAGCTGCGCCTCGCGGTCGCCGCGACGCTCGCGGGCGGAGCGGCGTACGCCCTCGTGGCCGCGTTTTTCGATCGCGTCGTCCGCTTGCACGGGCTCGCGCCGACGCGTTCCACCTACGACGTCCTGGACGAGGCCATTGCGGCCTGGCGCCAATCTGGCGGGCCGTTTCCGCGCGTGCGCCCGACGTTCTTCGGGTCGAGACTGAGCGACGAGGACGGCGCCCGGGTCGAGCGATGGACCGCGGCGGCCATGGTGCCCGAGGCGTTCGCCTGGGGCGTAATCTCAGGTGTGGCGGAGGAACTGTACGAGGGATTTTGCCGTCTGCCGCCGTCCGGGCCGGACGGCCCTCGCGCCCTCGCAGGCGCGGGAAACGCGCTGCGCGTGAACCGGCACCTGCGAGACGCGGTGGAGGCGGTCTTCGGGTCTCCCTTGCGGCTCGCGCCTCATCCGGAGGAGGCCGCGCAGGGCGCCGCGCGCTGGGCGGCCATGGCCGTCACCGCGTGACGCGTAGCCCGTCGACCGGATGGCGCGGACGAACCGAGTGCCCGTCATCGATTTGCGATGGCCGAGAACGCCCGCGCCACGACGTCCTCGGCCGGTTTGCCGTAAATGCAGTAGCTTCCGTCCTCGGACGCCGCTTCGCGCGGGTACAGCTTCCACGGCCATTCCCACAACATGTAGCCCTTGAACCACGGCTCGTCGGGCATGGCGGAGAACATGGCTTCGTAAAACCGCGCCTGCTCGTCGAGACAGACGGCGCCTGGGTGCCGGTAGTCCCACGGGCAGGCGCCGGAGCCGGAGCGGCTCGGGCACCCCACTTCCATGAAGAAGAGCGGCTTTTCATGCGCCTCTGCCACCTCGCGGAGCACAGGCACGCGATCCCGCCACCGGTCGATGGGATAGTAGGCGCTCGACGAGATGAGGTCGACCGCGTCCCAAAACCGCACGTGCTCCTCGCGCCCGTGGTTGCAGTTGTACGTCACGAGGCCGTCGTACTCGCTGCGCACGCGCGCGATGGCCTCGCGCCACATGCCCTCGTGCGGCTCGGCAGTCGTCATCTCGCAGCCCACGCAGAACATCTCGCAACCCGTGCGCTTCGCCACATGCGCGTAGTGGGCCATCATGTCGGAGTAAGACCTAAACCACGCTTCCCAGCACTCGAGGTCCGGGCCGTGCTCCTTCTCGAACCGGATCTCGCCTCGCCACGTCCCGTCTCGGCAGTTCACGGTCGGCTTCAGGCACACCTTGAGCCCGAGTGCGTGGGCAAGCTCCGCCATCGACGCAATCTCGTCGTCGCTCACGGTGACCGGCGGCCCATACGCGATGGCGGGATCGCCCGGGTGCTCCATGAGGCCCGCGAAGGCGAGCGTCACCCAGTTGAAGGGCTGTTCGGCAAGCGCACGCATCGATGCGCGCGCCTCGTCGGTTCCCCACGTCCCGTGCTGGCCGACGAAGCCAAAGGTCATGCCTCGGATGAAGCCGAGATCGAATGCGCTTTCGATCCGTCCCATCCCAGTTCACCTCCAAGGCGCCTCAACGGCGGTCGTTTTCCAGCAGTTCAATCACGGCTCGCGCAGACGACGCGCCGTCGAAGTACGCGTATCGGCCGCCTGTGTATTCGCCTCGCTGGAGAAGCGGAAGCCCCGCTTGGATCATGCTCTCGGTGTGGGCGGCCATGCCGTCGACTTCAAAGGCGATATGATGCACACCCTCGCCGTGTTCATCGAGCCAGGCGCGCCAGGTGCTGGGATGTTCGTCGGGTTCGATGAGCTCGATGTCGAGGTTCTCGAGGCGGAAAAACGCAAGTTTGGCGCGCGCCTGGGTCGGTTGTCCCTGGTATTCCGTCCGCGCCTGCTCGTACGCCTCGGTCCAGTGCCACTTCGGCACGTCGCAGCCGAGGAGCTTCGCCCAGGCGGCGCTCGCCGCTTCAATGTCCCGCACGATGATGCCAATCTGCGCAACGCGCCGCGTCCCCAATGGATACGCTTCCATACGCCTTCCTCCCAAAACGTTTTGACACCATCTTACCACGTCCGTTGGCGCCCGTGTCAGCGCGAACCGATTTATAATCCAGACTTCAAACGGGAATGTTTACATATGCTGCCGTTTTATCTGTTCGTTCGGACGGGCGATCCGAGACTCTCGGCGGCACAAGGAGGACCTATGGCGTTCGACACAGAGCTCGAGAGGCGCGCGCATGCATTGGCGCTGACGCAAGATATCAGTTCGACGCGCGGCGGAGGAGCCGACCTGTGGCCCATCCTGCGCCGGCTAACGGCGCGTGTCCGGAATTTCGCCGCCAGGCTCGAGCGGGAACCTGCGGCGTGTTCCGAGCCCGCGCACGAGTGGCTGATCGATCACGCCGCCTATCTCGAACTCCAGGCGATGCTGGCGGAGCGCCTGTGGCCGAACGCCGTCGTGCGGAAACTGCCGAGGATGGTCGAGACCGGGGAGCCTCGCGTGGTGGCGCTCGCCACCGCCTACCTCGATGCGGTGCGCGGACACATCGAGGCCGAGACGCTCATCCGCTTTGTCGAGGCGTACCAGGACGTCCAGGTGCTGACGACCCTCGAGTGCCATCAGCTTGCCAACGGGCTGCGCATCGCGATTCTCACGCGGATTGCTGAAGCGAGCGAGGAAATTCAGCGTCGGTACGAGGCGTGCCGCGCCATCGAACGCTTACTCAGCGAGATCGAGCAGGGAGGCGGGCCAGCGGCCGTGCGGCGCGCCATCGACCGCTTTTCCAAAGGGCGTGAGCTCGGTGCCGTGGAAGTGGTACACCTCGTGCATCACCTGTCCGAGTGGGAGCCGGATAGCCAGGAGTTGCGCGAGTGGCTGGCGGCGCACGTCGCCAACTCTTCCGAGAGCATCGAGCGGCTGACGACGTACGAGGCCGAGTGGCACACCGAAATTCAGGTGCTCATCGGCAACTTGGTGCAGAGCCTGCACGCGCTGGAGCGCATGTCTTGGCAGCCCATGGCGTCGCGCATTTCCCGGGTGGAGGCCTGCCTGCGCGAGGAGCCGACGGGCGACTATATGCGGCTCGATCCGACAAGCCAGAACGTGCTCGCCCATCAGGTCAGCTGGCTCAGCGAGGCCTTCCGCCTGCCCGAGGCGATGATCGCGGAGACCGCCGTCTCACTCGCGCGGGACGCGTGGGAGAAGGCCGGATCGCCCACCGCCGCAAGCGACCTGCCGCGGGAGGCGTTTGTGGCGCATTATCTGTGCGATCCCGACGGCATGCACGCGCTTCATCGAACGCTCAAGGAGCGCGCGAAGCCGAGGGCGGTGCCGCAAATCGCGCTGCGCCGCCACCCGCTGCGCACGTACCTGCTCGGTGTTGCGCTCTTGTTCGCGGCCATCCTGTGGGCGGTGCTCGATGGATTCACGGGCGGATTTCGCGCATCCGTTGGCGCGACACTTGCACTTGCCGTCCTGCTCGCGCTTCCCGTCAGCGAGTGGGTCCTCGCCCTCGTGCACGAGGGGATCCGCCGCGCCGTTCGGCCCGTGCCCATCCTGCGCCTCGACTTCAGCGAGGGGATTCCAGAGGATGCTCGCACCATGGTGGTGCTCCCCGTCCTATGGGCAAACGAGGCCGACGTCGACGAGGCGTTCGACAAAATCGAACTTCACCATCTGACGCAGCGGGGAGACAACGTCTATTTCGCGGTGCTGTCGGACCTGCGCGACGCCGGTGCGCCGGACCTGCCGGAGGACGAGTTCTTGCTCGCCCGGGCGCACGCGCGACTTGAGGCGCTTCGCCGCAAGTACGGAGCCGCCCGCTTCTTCTGGTTTCACCGCCACCGCGTTTTGAACCGCGCAGACGGCGTATACATGGGCTGGGAGCGAAAACGGGGGAAGCTGGTCGAGCTGATCGAGCTCATGCGCGGCAAGCGCGACACCACCTTTTGCGTGAAAGATGGAGATCTCGACGTCCTACCGACCATTCGCTACGTGTTTACCGCCGATCTCGACACCGAGCTTCCCATCGGCGCCGTGCAGCGCCTCGTCGGCACGATGCACCTTGGCTACAACCGGCCGCGGCTCAACGCCCGCGGCACGCGCGTCGAGCAGGGCTACGGCGTGCTCCAGCCGGCCGTAGCCGTCAGCCCGCGCTCAACGCAGGTGTCGCGCTTTGCGCGCCTCTGGTCGGGCGAGACGGGCGTGGATCCCTACGCGTTCGCCATCTCCAATCCGTATCAGGATTGGTTCGGGCGCGGCCTGTTCGTCGGCAAGGGACTCATCGACGTCGATGCCTTCCACGCCGTGCTGTGTGATCGCATCCCGGACAATAGGGTCCTGAGCCACGACATCCTCGAAGGCGGATTCTTGCGCGCGGGGCTCGTCGCCGATGTGGAGGTAGTCGAGAGCCAGCCTGCGACGCTCCGCGCCTACATGCGCCGCGCCCACCGCTGGGTGCGAGGAGACTGGCAGTTGACGTATTGGTTGCGCCGGGTGTGTCGAGATCGCCGCGGCCGGGCGCAGCCTGTAGACTTGTGCGGTTTCACCCGCTGGAACATCGTCGATCACGTCCGGCACAGCCTGGTCCATCCGGCGCTTGTGCTGCTCATCGGCCTTGGTGGCGCTGGCCTTTTGCCCGGGCCGGCGTACGCGTACGGCGCCGTGCTCCTAATCACCGTGTTTTTGCCCGTTCTGCGCCAGCTTGACGCCGTCCGGCCTAGCGAATGGTCCTGGCGGGGCGCCGCGACGGCGCTGGGCCAGAGCCTAGTCATGCTCGTGACGCTGCCGTTCATGGCGGTGGTCGAGGCGGACGCCAGTTTGCGCGCGCTTTATCGGATGCTCATCAGCCGGAGGCGGTTGCTCGAGTGGATCCCGTCCTCCCACGCGGACCGTGCAGACGGATCGCCCGCGCCTCTTCTCTACGAGCCCGCGGGTTACGCGGTCGCGCTGGCCTGCTCGGTGCCTGGGCTCTTCGGTACCTGGGAACAGGTGCTCTTGGGCGCTCTCGCGCTTGCGGTGTGGTTGCCCGCGCACGGTGTGGCGCGATTTCTCGCCCAACCCGCCGGTCCACCGCGCGTGGATCCTCACCCGGACCTTTCCGCGCACCTGCGCGAAGTGGCCGTGGCAATGTGGCGGTTTTACGAGCGGTACGTCGGCGAGGAGGATCACCACCTGCCGCCGGACAACGTGCAGCTTGAGCCGGTGGAGCGCGTCGCGCACCGCACCTCTCCCACCAACATTGGGCTCTATCTCCTGTGCGTCGCCGCGGCGGCAGATCTGGAAATCATCTCGAAGGAACACGCCGTGCACCGCCTGGAGCAAACCATGGCGACGCTCATGTCCCTGGATCGGTGGCACGGCCACCTGTTCAACTGGTATGATACGCGGACGCTCAGACCCCTTCCGCCGAGGTACGTCTCGACCGTGGACTCCGGCAACCTGGTCTGCGCGATGTTGGCCTTGAGCCAGGCGCTTCGCGAATGGGCGGCATCCGACGCGGATGTCGCCCCTCGCGCGCGCCGCCTTGCGGACGCCGTGGAGGGCTTTGCGCTGGAGACCGATTTTCGCCCGCTGTATCGCCCGGATCTCAGGCTTTTTTCCTTGGGCTTTCACGCAGATCGAAACGAGCTCGAGAAGATCGTCTACGATCTCCTCGCTTCCGAGGCGCGCCAGGCGAGTTTCATCGCCATCGTGAGTGGCCAGGTGCCTGCGTCTCACTGGTTCGCGCTGTCCCGAACCATGACGCGCGTGGGCCGACACCATCCGCTCTTGTCCTGGTCCGGCACGATGTTCGAATATCTCATGCCCGCGCTTTTGATGCGCCACCTGCCCGGCACCCTCTGGGAGGAGACGTATCGCGGCGTGGTGTCGAGACAAATCGCCTACGCGCGGGAGCGCGGCGTCCCGTTCGGCATCTCGGAGAGCGGCTTCTACGCGTTCGATCGCGACCTCAACTACCAATACCGGGCGTTCGGTGTGCCGGGGCTCGGGCTGGACCGCGGCTTGGAACGCAACCTCGTCGTGGCGCCCTATGCGACCATGCTGGCGCTTTCTTTTGCCCCTGAACAGGTGGCTGACGCCCTTAGGCAATTGCGCGAGTTGGGCGCGCTCGGGCCGTACGGCTACTACGAGGCCGTCGACTTCACGGCAAGCCGCCTTCCGTCGGGAGAACGGTACAAGGTGGTGCAGAGCTTCATGGCCCACCATCAGGGGATGGCGTTCATTGCCATCGCCAACTACCTGCAGCGCAATCTTTGGGTCGAGCGGTTTCACCGCTTGCCGCTTGTGCGCGCGGGCGAGTACATGCTGTATGAACGCATGCCCAGGCGCCCGGCGCTGCTCCTCAAGCCAGTTCACGCCGCGCACGCGCCGAACTTCGACCGCCCGGTCTACGCGCGCCGGCGGAGCGGAAACGATGACGCGTGGAACGCGGTCTCCAACGGCAGCCTGACGAGCTTCGTCGACGCGCGGGGCGAGGGTGGGATAATCTGGCGCGGCATCGCAGTCACGCGCTTCCGGCCGGATCGGCACCTGCCGTATCGCGGACCCGTGATGTACGTGCGAGATGTGGATCGTGGCGGCGTCTTTCGCACCACGTTGCACGGGGGCGCGGGACACGTGGAGGCGGAGTTCCGCCCGGACAAGTCGAGCTTGAAGCGCGTGGTGGACGGGATCGAGAGCGAGTGGTCTGTGCTCGTGGCGCCGGACCGAGATGTGGAGATTCGGAAGTTGGTCCTTCAGAACCTCGGCGAGGACATTCGCCGGCTCGAGGTGACCTATTTCGCCGAACTCGCACTCGCGAAGCCAGCGGCGGACATCGCGCATCCGTCGTTTCAGCGCTTATTTGTCGAGACGGGCTGGGACGAGGCGCGCCAGGTGCTGTGGGCGCGGCGCAGGCCCGAGTCGGACGATGAGCCGGACGTGTACGCGGCGTTTCACCTTGTGGCGGACGAAGAAGCGCCGGCACCGGTCGAGTGGGACTCCCACCGGGCGCGGTTCGTCGGGCGCGGCGGCCGTCTCGCGGCGCCGCAAGGGCTCTGGCAACGCCTGCGCGGCGAAGTTGGATCGGTCGCCGATCCGGCCGCGATTCTCCGCACAACTGTGGCACTCGCGCCCGGGGAAAAGCGCGCGCTCTATGTCATCACCGCGCTCGGCGAGGCGCGGGAAGAGGTCGTGGAGAGGGCGTTTGAAATGCGCCAGCCTTCGGCCTTATCGCGCGCGGCGCAACTCGCATGGATGCGCGCGCAGATCGATCTCCGCCAACTGCACCTTTCGCCGGAAGACGTCGAGGACGCCATGGAACTTTTGTCGCGGTTCTTGTCCCGGCGCGCGTTTTCGCCCGAGCGGCGGGCGGCCATCCTGCAGAACGAGTTCGGCCAATCCGGACTCTGGGCGCACGGGATCTCGGGTGACAGGCCCATCGTCGCCGTCCGGCTCGCCTCCGCGGCGGAAATCCCATTTGTCGCGAAGCTCGCACGGTTGACGCAGTACCTGGCGCACATGGGCTTCGCGAGCGATCTCGTCGTGATCGACGAGACGATGTCGAGCTATCGAGACGAGATGCGGGATCGCATCCGGGCGGAGATGGCGCGCCGCGGCGTTCACGATACCTCGGGGCTCGCCGTGGTGAAGTCGGATCAGCTCTCCAGCGCCGAGCAAACGCTCATCGAGGCCGTCGCGGTCGCAATGTTGCGGGCCGGTGGCCCAAGCGTCGGCGCGCAGCTCGCGGGCGGGCGAGCGCGGCGCGGGGAACCTGCGAGACTCGCGTCGGACCGCCTGGAGCCGGAACCGAAGCGCGCGGCGCACGATGCCGGGCAGGTGGAGGGGGAATTTGCGAACGGCTACGGCGCGTTCGTCGACGACGGTCGCGCGTACCGCATGCGTGTCACGCGCGCCAAGCGGCCGCCGCGGCCCTGGTCGAACGTGCTTGCCAATCCCAACTTCGGCGCGCTCGTGACCGAACTCGGCACCGGCTACACCTGGTGGCGCAACAGCCGCGAGTTCAAGCTCACGCCCTGGCACAACGATGCCGCGTTCGACCCGCCCGGTGAAGCCGTGTACCTCGCCGATCTCGACCGCGGAATCGTCGCGAGCGCCACCCCTTCGCCAGCCGGGGACGCATGGACGTACGACGTGACGCATCGTCCGGGCGTCACCACGTTTGAAAGCGACGTGGAGGGCGTCCGCGTGGCGCTCGAGGTGTTCGTGGATCGCGCAGAGCCCATCAAGTGGATGCGGGTGCGGCTTCGCAACCAAACCGGTTCGCGGCGCAGAATGCGCGTGGCGCCGTACGTCGAATGGGTGCTCGGCGTGGATCCGTTCTCGAACACGCCCCTCGTTGTGGTGCGCAAGCTGACCGAGGCGGACGCCATCGCCGCGGAAAACCGGTATCAGGAGGCGTTTCGCGGCGCGATGGGGTTTCTCGCCGTAGGCGGCGCCGGGCGGACATCGGGGTGGCTGGGCGACAAGATTCGTTTCCTCGGCGACGGATCGTATACGCGGCCCGACGCGCTGCTCGAGGACGCGTGGCACGGGGACGAAGGCCCCACGCCGACGCCCTGCGCCGCCCTCGCGCGCGATCTCGACCTGGGGCCTGACGAGGAGGCCGAGGTGGTCGTGCTCCTCGGCGCGGCGCCTGATGAACACGAGGCTGCGAGGCTCGCCCGGCTCGCGCGCCCGGACGCGGCGGACCGCGCGCTCCGGGAGGTCACCGAGTTCTGGTCAGACCTGCTCACGCGCGTCCAGGTGCGCACGCCGGATCGCAGCTTCGACATCCTGATGAACGGCTGGCTCTTGTACCAGACCCTCGCCTGCCGCCTCTGGGCCCGCACAGCGTTTTATCAGGCCGGTGGCGCGTTTGGCTTTCGGGATCAGCTGCAGGACGCCCTGGCGCTGCTTCACGCCCGTGCCGACGTGCTGCGCCATCAAATTCTTCGGGCGGCGCGCCATCAGTACGTCGAGGGCGACGTACAGCACTGGTGGCACGAGGAGCTCGGCAAGGGGATTCGCACCCGTTTCTCGGACGATCTGCTCTGGCTGCCGTACGCGGTCTCGCGCTACCTCGAGGCGACGGGCGATACCGCCATCCTCGACGAACGCGTTCCGTATCTCGTGAGCGCCCCGCTTGGCGACGGGGAACTGGAACGATACGAGGACAGCGTATGGAGCCAGGAGGAAGGCAGCCTCGCGGAGCACGTGGCACGGGCCGTGGAGCGCGCGCTGCACTTCGGCCATCACGGCCTGCCACTCATGGGCATCGGCGACTGGAACGACGGTCTGAGTCGAGTCGGCGCGAAGGGCCGGGGCGAGAGCGTGTGGCTGGCGTGGTTCTTGGCGGATGTGTTGCGGCGGGTGGCCGAGATCGACCATCCGGCATTCGCTTCCCACCGTGGGCGCTGGCTTGCGATGCGCAAGAAGCTTCTCGAAGCGGCGAACGAGTCGGCGTGGGATGGACAGTGGTACCGGCGCGCTGTGACGGACGACGGGCTGTGGCTAGGGTCGGCCGCGTCGCCCGCGTGTCGGATCGACGCCATTGCTCAATCGTGGGCCGTCCTCTCGGGCGGTGCTCCGCCGGATCGGGCCGTGCGCGCCATGGAATCGTTCGACCGGGAACTCGTGGACCGGCGCCTGGGTGTGGCGCATTTGCTGCAGCCGCCGTTTCGAGATTTGCGCCCGAGCCCTGGGTACATCCAGGGCTATCCGCCAGGAATTCGCGAGAACGGCGGGCAATACACCCACGGGGTCATCTGGAGTATCATCGCGTGGACCCATCTCGGGCGGGGAGAGGAGGCTTATGAACTCTTCTCCATGCTGAATCCGATTCACCACGCCGACACACCGCGAGAAGTGGAGCGGTACGGAAACGAGCCCTATGTCATGTCGGCGGACATTTACACGGAGCAGCCGAACGTGGGGCAGGGCGGATGGTCCTGGTATACAGGCGCCGCTTCGTGGATGTACCAGGCGGGGCTCGCGGCCATCCTAGGCGTTCAGCGGCGCGGGACCAAGCTCATCGTAGAACCGTGCATCCCCATCCACTGGCCTGGCTTTGAGGTGAGGTATCGCCACGGTTCAACGCTCTACCGGATTCGCGTCGAGCGAGCGGCACAAGGTGCGCAGGCGCGCGAGCGAATGCTCACGGTGGATGGCGTGGCTGTGGCCGAAATCGACCTCGTCGACGACGGCCGGGAACATGACGTCCTCGTGCGATGGAGCGATGGGCGGGCTCAAGACCGCGGCGCGGTGGGAGAAAAGGAATCCCTCGAAATTCGGGAGTGGGTGCGACGGCTGCGCACCCCGGGCCCTGTCCACGCGTTGCCCGCCACCGCGACGTTTCGAAACGGGCCGTCGGATGTTTGAACGCGCAGGAGGCCATGCACCTCCTGCCGCGCCTGACGGCATGCCTTTGGTCTTTCTTTACGATTTGCCAAAAGGCCGTTCACTCGCCATTTACAAACCGGTTCTACCATGGAGGTGACACGAGTACAGGGAGGCGTTTCCTATGGCCACCGTCGGCGCGGACCGTACTTCCATGTTTGCACCACTTGACCGATCTCGGTGGAACGCGTTTCACTGGAAATCGGTTGTCACGACCGGAATGGGTGTCTTCACGGATGGATATGATCTCTCGGCCATCGGTATCGTGCTGCCCTTCATTCTTGCCTCGTTCGGCCAGAAAAGCTTAACAAGTTGGCAAAGCTCGCTGTTGACGGGGAGCGCGCTCGTGGGCGCAGCCATCGGCGCGCTTGTGTTCGGGCCACTCGCCAACCGAGGCCGCAAGCGGTTCTACGGGTTGGATGTGCTGGTGCTCACCATCGCTGCGTTGGCTCAGGCGTTTGTGCAGAACATCGATCAACTGATCGCGATTCGTTTTCTCCTCGGGTTTGGGGTCGGGGCCGACTACGTACTGTCGCCGGTGATCATGGGCGAAAACGCGAATGCGCGCGATCGCGGGAAGAGTCTGGCACTTGGATTTGGGTTGACCTGGGGCATCGGTGCGGCGGTTGCGGGCCTCGTGACGATGGTGTTGAATGCCTGCGGCGTTCCCGCCGATTGGGTGTGGCGCATCGTCCTCGGGCTTGGCGCGATTCCTTCTGCATCGGTGATTTACCTTCGGCGCCGCTTGCCGGAGACGCCTCGCTACGTGGCGCGCGTGGAGGGGAGCAGGGCGGCGTACGAACGCGTCGTGGAAGCTGTGGTAGGCCAGCCAGCCACCATCGCGCCCGTGAAACGGGACGACACGTCCGCGGCTCTCTACTTCAAAACGCACGCGAAGCGCATCGTGACGGCGTGCCTGCTCTGGTTTCTGTTCGATCTCGTCGCGTACTCTAGCATCCTGTTTGGCCCCAACTTAATCGCCAAGAGTTTGGGCGTTTCGTCGGGGGTGTTTCAAGTGGTCATGGAGCTCGCGTTCACCGTTCCCGGAGCCTTGGTGGGCTTGGTGCTGATTGATCGCGCTGGCCGCAAGCCTATGCAGGTCATCGGGTTTCTCGGCATGGGCGCGAGCCTCGTCCTGTTCAGCTTGTTGCGAGGGCATTTTGTCGGCCCGTGGGTTGGCCTCATGTTGTATGGCGCGCAGAATTTCATGTCGCAAATGGGGCCTGGTTCCGTGTCCGCCTCTGGAATGCTAGGCGTGGAACTGGTGCCCACGAAAATTCGCGGCACCGTCCAGGGATGGACGGTTGCGTCTGGGCGCGTGGGCGCGGCCATCACGGCCTTCGTCTTCCCGCCGCTGTTCGCCAAGGTGGGTGAAGGAACCGCCATCCTGCTCTTGGGCGCCCTGTGTGCCATCGCGGCCATCTGCACTTGGGCCTTGCTCCCCGAAACCAAGGCTCTTCCTCTGGAAGAAGCCGCGCAGGAATCCGTTGCGTAACGAAATAGCTTTAACCGTGATGAAGATGGCAAGGGCAGGCCTATGCCCTTGCCGTCTTCGCGCTTCCAGTCTTTCCATCCATTCATGTCACGGCCATTCACATGCCCACGTTTGGCCCTTGCTCCTGCACAATGACGCGCTCGTTGACGTCCTCCAGCGCGCGCCCCGTCGTCTTCGGCCCAAGTGCTCCCACGTCAATCATCAAGAGCACCATGGCGCCGGCCACGACGGAGAACATCGCCGTGGCCCCATGCGCGTGCAGCACGGGCAAGAGGATGAACGGCATTAGGCCGCTCATCAGGCGGCTCAGGCTGTACGCCGTGCCGACAGCTGTGGCGCGCACGGAGGTGGGGTAAATTTCGGCCTGAAAGATGTGATAGCCATTCGAGAAAATGTTGCTCGATAACGTATACAAGAATCCAAACAGCATGATGAGTGCCGGCCGCGTGGTCATCCCGAAGAGAATGCCGAATACGGCCATGCAGAATGCGGCGCCCACGACGATCCACTTGCGCTCGATGCGCTCCACGATGGGCACCGACAGCAGGGAGCCGATGGGATAGCCAATGAAACTCACCGCCGCATAGGTAAGCGACGTGGTGATGGTCAGGCCCTTGCTCGCCAAGACCAGCGGAACCAACGTGCCAAAGCCGTAGTAGCCGAAGGTTTGGAGGATTTGAAAGATCCAAAGCATGATGGTTCGCTTGGCGTACGTCGGCGTGAACAACGTCCCGAGTGGCACGCGCTTTGGCTCCACAGCATCGGTGGCAGGTGTCCCCTTTCCGGGCTCACCCGGGGCTTCTTCCAAGAAGCGCGCCAGAATTTGCTCCGCTTCCTGATGTCTGCCCACCGATTCTAGCCAGCGAGGCGATTCGGGCAGGACGCGCTGCAACGACCAGACAATGATGGCGCCGAGGGAACCGATGACAAACAGCCAGCGCCAGCCCGCCATGAGAAAGTGGGTGGTCACGAGGGCACGTGCCAAAAATCCTTCCACTGGCGTCGCACAGAATTCCAGTGTGTACGTCCACGCCATGATCCTCCCGCGGTTATGCGCAGGGAAGATCTCGCTCAAGTACACGTCGCAGAGCGGCAACAGCGCACCGATGCCAAGTCCGGCGAGGAATCGGAAGACAATCAAGAAGGCAGCATTGGGGCTGAAGGCCGCGATGAAAGTGAAGACCGAGTAGGTCGACAAGATCCCGAGAAACGCGGCTTTTCGCCCGACGCGATCGGCGAGCGCATTGAATCCAATGCTGCCGATGAACATGCCGAGAAATGCGGATGAGAGCAGGAGCGCCTGTTCCGACTTGGGGATGTGGAATGCGCCCGTCAGCACAGTTCCGAGCACGCCGGAGAGGTAAATGTCGAACAGGTCGAAGAACAAGCTGATGCCGACGATCACGGCGATGCGCTTGTGCCACCGCGTGAGGGGCATCTGATTGAGGCGCGCAGCGACCATAGGTGTAGACAAGGTCATCCCTCGCTTTCTGACGATTGCCCGCCCGCCTTCACCACCTCCCTGGGCAGGTCGTGATATTGTGTACGCGGTTTCATTATACAACCGTCAAATTTCTCTGAACACACTGCCAAACCGCCTTCTCGGCCTAGTTCTTGTATAATGAGGCTATGTAACCGCTATCGAAACGAGGCGCCTGTCTGCTGTCACGGCCCGTGGGCGCCCGACGAGGAGGCTCGTACATGTCTGAAGCGTACAGACCCGGTTTGGAGAATGTGATCGCGTGTGAGACGGAGATCTCGTTCCTGGATGTCGATCACGAAGAGATTGTCCTGCGCGGGTACGACCTGATCGATCTCGCCAAGAAAGTGTCGTATATTGATATCATTGGCCTGCTGATTGACAAGCGCTTGCCTAACGACGAAGAACGGCGAGACATTGAGCGCGCGCTGAAGTCGCACCGCCAGGTCCCATTGAACATTTGGGCCATCCTCAAGCAGCTTCCGCCGACCACGCACCCCATGGACATGTTGCGCACCGGGGTCTCGGCGCTCTCGGGGTTTGATCCGAATCTCGAGGATCAGTCGCCCGCGGCGAATCGGCAGCGCGCGATGCGGCTCCTAGCCCAGGTGCCACAGATTGTCGCGGCAAGCCATCACATCGCGCACGGCCGAGATCCGATTCCGCCCAAGGACGACTTGTCGTTTGTGGCAAACGGCTTGTATATGATCACGGGGCGCGAGCCGAGCGCGGATGAGGTCAAGTACTTTGATCAGGTGCTCATGGTGTACTGTGAGCACGAGCTGCCGAACTCCACTTTCGCGGCGCGCGTCATCACGTCCACGCTGTCCGACATGTACGGGGCGCTGACGGGCGCGGTAGCTTCGCTCAAGGGACCACTGCACGGCGGCGCGAACGAGGCGGTCATGGAGATGTTGCTCGAAGCCGAGACCGTGGAAGGCTTCGAACGGCTGATCCGGGAAAAGCTCGCAAACAAGGAGAAGATCATGGGGTTCGGCCATCGCGTGTACATGCGCAAGATGGATCCCCGCGCCCAAATGATGAAGGAAGCGCTGCAAGAGATGGCCGGATCGAATCCCGAGGCCAAGAAGTGGCTTGACATGTGCGTGGCCGGCGAGACCATCATGCGGGACGAGAAGGGGCTGTATCCGAACCTCGACTACTACGCGGCGCCAGTCATGTATATGCTCGGTATCCCGGTTCCGCTCTTCACACCGGTGTTCTTCGCGGCGCGCGTTGTGGGGCTTTCGGCGCACGTCATGGAGCAGTTGGCGAACAACCGCATTTTCCGCCCGCGCGTGCTGTACAAAGGGCCGCGCGGCCTGAAGGCGTAAATCGGCGGAGGAGCCGGCTCTTTCATATTCGACCGTATGAGCGGGCGGCGCTGCCGCCCGGCACTTTACTGTGCGCAGGGGGATTGACGATGAGTGCAACCGTGGATCGCCAGGGCGGTCGCCCGTTTGACGACGTGATTGTACAAATGACGGACTACGTGATGAAGCCGGAGGTCGCGAGCGACGAGGCGCTTCACATCGCGCGCCACGTGCTCATGGACACCCTTGGGGTGGGGGTGCTCGCGCTCTCCTTCCCGGAATGCGCGAAGCACATCGGGCCGTACGTGCCTGGGGCCGCCATGCCGGGGGGCGTGCGGGTGCCGGGCACGAAGTACGAGCTCGATCCGGTCCAGGCCGCGTTCAACATCGGCGCGATGATCCGCTGGCTCGACTATAACGACACGTGGCTCGCCATGGAGTGGGGCCACCCGTCGGACAACCTAGGCGGTATCCTGGCCGTAGCCGATTATGTGAGCCGGGAGGCGCGCAAAAGGGGGCAAAAACCCTTGACGGTGCGCCAGTTGCTCGAACGCATGGTGCAGGCGCACGAGATTCAGGGCGTGCTCGCGCTCGAGAACAGCCTGAACCGCCGAGGGCTCGATCACGTCCTGTTCGTGAAAGTGGCTTCGACCGCCGTCACCACGGCAATGCTCGGCGGTTCAAGGGAGCAGATTCAGAACGCCATCTCCAACGCCTGGATCGACAACGCGCCGCTTCGCACGTATCGCCACGCGCCAAACACGGGATCCCGCAAGTCGTGGGCGGCGGGCGACGCGACGAGCCGCGCCGTGTGGCTCGCGTTTATGGCGCTGCGCGACGAGATGGGCTACCCGAGCGCGCTCACGGCGCCTCAGTGGGGCTTCAACGATGTGGTCATGGGCGGAAAGCCCATTGTGCTGGCGCGGCCGCTCGGCTCGTACGTGATGGAGAACGTGCTTTTGAAGATCTCCTTCCCCGCCGAGTTCCATGCGCAGACGGCGGTGGAGTGCGCGTTCCAGTTGCATCCGCTCGTGAAAGACCGCCTCGACGAGATCGAGCGCATCGTCATCACGACGCACGAGTCCGCGATTCGCATCATCGACAAGAAGGGGCCGCTTCACAATCCGGCGGATCGGGATCATTGCATCCAATACATGGTCGCGGTGGGGCTCATCTACGGCGACCTGCGGGCCGAGCACTACGAGGACGAGACGGCAAGCGATCCGCGGATCGACGCGCTGCGCGAGAAGATGGAGGTCGTCGAGGATCCGCGCTACAGCAAGGATTACCTGGATCCGGACAAGCGCTCCATCGCGAACGCGGTTCAGATCTTCTTCCGCGACGGATCGCACACCGACAAGGTGGAAGTGGAGTATCCCATCGGCCATCGCCGCCGCCGCGCGGAAGGGCTGCCGAAGGTCATTGAAAAGTTCCGCGCGAACCTGCTGACGCGCTTTCCGGAGAAGCGCGCCGAGCGCATCCTCGACCTGTGCCTGGACGCAAACAGGCTGCACGAGACGCCGGTGGACGAGTTCATGGAGCTGTTTGTCATCTGAGGGGAGGCGTGAACGTTGGCGTGGCTGGTGGAAGAGCAACCGAGCCAGGAGGACCTGGCCAAGCGGTTCCTCGAGCGCATTCAGGAACCGCGGATCCTCAAAATCCCCGGCGCGCACGACGGGCTGACGGCGCGCATCGCGAAGCAGGCGGGGTTTGAAGCCATTTACCTCTCCGGCGCGGCGTACACGGCGAGTCGTGGGCTGCCGGATCTCGGCATCGTCTACTCGAACGAAGTGGCCGAGCGCGCGGCCGATCTCGTCCGAGCCTCCGGCCTGCCGGTGCTCGTCGATATCGACACCGGGTACGGCGGCGTGCTGAACGTGGCGCGCACCGCGAAGGAGATGGTCGAAGCGCGCGTGGCGGCGGTACAGATTGAGGATCAGGTCATGCCCAAAAAGTGCGGGCACTTGAACGGCAAGAAGCTCGTCGAGCCGTCGGAGATGGTGGAGAAGATCCGCATGTTGAAGACGGTGGCGCCGACGCTCGTGGTGGTGGCGCGATCCGACGCCAAAAGCGTGGAAGGACTCGAAGCGCTCGTGGAGCGCGCCAATCGGTACGTGGAGGCGGGCGCGGACGCCGTGTTCCCGGAGGCCTTGACGACGGAAGAGGAGTTCCGCTATGTTGCGGAGCGGGTTCGTGTTCCGCTGCTCGCGAACATGACGGAGTTCGGGAAGACGCCCTACTACACCGCGGACCAGTTTGAGTCGTGGGGCTATCGCATGGTCATTTACCCCGTGACGAGCGTCCGCGTGGCCGCCAAAGCCATTGAGCGCGTTTTCGAAGCGATTCAGCGCGAGGGGACGCAGAAGTCGTTCCTGTCGGAGATGCAGTCGCGCGAGGAGCTGTACCAAACCATCCGCTACTTCGATTACGAGGCGCTCGACGAGCACATCGCCAAGACGGTGCTCGAGGATTCGATGAAGCGCGCGGACCGATGAGCATGGGGCGGGCCTTTGGGGCCCGCCTTCTTTAGGGAGGAAGAGGCGGTTGCAGGATCGGTCGCTACCCACCTTGGAGGATATCGAACGGGCGAGAGAGCGGATTCGAGGGAGCGCGCTGTATACGCCGCTCGACTACTCCGAGACGTTTTCGCGCCTATCCGACAACGAGGTCTATCTCAAACTGGAGAACTTGCAGAAGACGGGATCGTTCAAGCTGCGCGGCGCGCTGAACAAGATCACGGCGCTGGCAGAGACAGGCAGCTTGACTGGCGTCATTGCTGCGTCCGCGGGCAATCACGCCCAGGGCGTCGCCTATGCAGCGCGAGGGCGCGGCGTTCCATGCACCATCGTGATGCCGGAAGGGGCGAGCCTCGCCAAAATTATGGCCACGCAGCGGTACGGGGCGCGCGTGGTGCTCCACGGCGACGACTACGACGCGGCCTACGCTCACGCGAGCGAGATCGCCATGCGCGAGGGCCTCACCTACATTCATGCGTTTGACGATCCCGACATTATCGCTGGCCAAGGCACGATCGGGCTCGAAATTGCGGAGCAATTGCCGGACGTGAGCGCGGTCATCGTGCCGATGGGGGGCGGCGGTCTCGCGGCGGGGATCGCCATCGCGCTCAAATCGCTGCGCCCCGACGTGAAAATCTACGGCGTTCAGGCAAAGGCCGTGCCGGCATTTCGCCACGCGCTCGATCTCGGCGCCATCGAGACCGTTCCGGGCGAGCCGACCATCGCGGACGGCATCGCGGTGAGGCGGCCCGGCGTCCTCACGTTTGAGGCTGCGAAGCGGTACATCGACGACGTGATGGTCGTGGAGGAGGACGAGATCGCCCGCGCGATGATTTTGCTCATGGAGCGCTCGAAGCTCGTGGTGGAGGGGGCGGCGGCCACCACCATCGCGGCGGTGCTGGGGAAAAAGGTGCCGGCGGGGCTCGGCAAGGTGGTGGCCGTGCTGTCCGGTGGCAACGTCGACGTGGTGGTGCTGTCGCGGATCATCGAACACGGGCTTGTGGAATCGGGGCGTTACCTGCGCCTCGCCGTGACGATTCAGGACCGCGTGGGCGCGCTGCGGGACCTGCTCGACATCGTCGCCCGGCTCCGCGCGAACGTACTCACGGTGCACCATCAGCGCGTGGGATCGCACATCCACCTCGGGCAGACGGAGGTCGAGATCGACCTTGAGACGCGCGATCACGCCCACATTCGCCTGATCTGCGACACGCTGCGCCAGGCGGGGTACGAGCCGGTCATCCGCGATTGATGGCCGGCGAGGCCGGACCCGTTGGCCGCGATGCGCGCGGCCCCTCGCTGCTCGATAGGATCTGGTGCCTCCTTCTTACCGTGTGATGAGGTCGAGCGAGGGAGGTGGCGGGGTGTCCAAGCCGGAGCGCAAAGGCGACGTTCGCCGCCCGCATTTCCCGATCTCGCCATGGACGTCGGCGTTCTCCTTGATGAGTGAGCGAGCGCAAAACGCTCGATAGGCATTAAAAGAGGGCCGGGTTTAGACCCAGCCCCCGCCGTTATTGTTTGGGTCGTCAAACGGCCCATTCTGAAAACCGTCATCGCGAAAATCCACCTGGTTGTCCCAGGGCTCACCCGATCCCCAGTCCTGAACTTGTCCCGGATCCACCGGGTTACCGTTCGGATCATAGATGCCGCTGTGATCCATCATCATTTGCTGCTGCAACTGTTCGATCTCGTCCTGCTGAATGATGTTCTGCTGCAGAAGCGCGTCGATCATCTGCTGATCTTCCATTTGGCGGAACATCTCGTACTGCATGGCGTCGATCCGGCCTTGCTCGAAGAGCCACGACAACAGTGCACCGGCCGCCATGCCGCCGAGGAATGAACCGGCGCCGCCAAACCCAGGCCGATATCCGCCGTACGGCGGTGTCACGTCGTACGTCGGGCCATAGTTCGGTCCGTAATTGGACTGAAACGGTCCCTGATGGTACGGACCGCTCTGATACGACTGGAATGGGCCGCGGCGGTACACAGGGCCGCCTTGCGTGCGGCGCGCGAACAGAAGCACCAGCAGAATGACGATCACGACGAGCAGAAGGATGACCAACAAAGGGCTCACCTCGCCTGAGTGGTATCCTTATCATAGCGCGATTTCTGGTCTTCAAACCACCGCGCTTGCGAAAAAAGTGTTGCAATCGGTGTCGAACGTGCTATAATTGGTCAAGGAAAGGAAAGGAAAGGAAAG
>NZ_BAAJPH010000146.1:0-1937 GCF_057538885.1 Alicyclobacillus sp. CIJ1
CCGACTTCGACACTTGGTAGTCATACAAAGTCCCACAAACCCATGGCCGATGCGGATTCGTGGGACCTGTGGATAACTCGCGTAGTGTCTACAGCCCTCTTGCCCGAGGTTCTACCTTCAGGATCCTCGGCGGTTCCTTGATCCTCAAGGCTCGCAGGATCTCCCGCTGCGCCTCTGTCGTCTCTGTCCGCTGCACGACAATCCCTTCCGGCGTGCTCTTCGTCACCCGGTGCATCGCTTGCATGTGAGAGCGGATGTCTGACCATGTCCGCCCAGTTTGGACTTCAGCGATGCGCACCAACAACAAGGCCAGCCAGCACAGCAGCACGTGCGACCGAATGCGCTCGTCCTTCCGGTGATACACAGGACGTATGTCCAACGTCGTCTTCAGGGTACGAAACGCTGACTCCACCATCAAAAGCTGCTTGTATCCCAGCGCCACATCGTCCACGGACAGCGTGTCGTCGGAGGTGCGGATCAGGTACTTCCCGTCCAGATGAGCCGCTTGCCGCACAGCCTCCGGGTCAATCCGCAGGTTTCCCCATCGGTCCTGTTTCAGATAACGCTTGAACGTGGGATGGCTCGCAAGCCGACAGTGGGCCTTCGTGTGCGCTTCGCCCTGAAGCTCTTTGAGGCGTTCCAACTCCATCCGAAGCTCGCGCAACATGGCCTCCCGCCGCGCCTCATCGCGTTTGGCTTCCTCGGGATTGAACGCCAACACGTAACGGACCCGGGCCTCTCCGTCTCCCACCACGACCTCCTTCACTTTCAGGTTGGGACGAAGCTCACGAAAACGTCCAGGGCGCGCCAACGCCGCTTCCACCGCTGGTTTCCCAGAGGTCATCTTCTCCCCAGCGATGTAGTGACCCCCGGCGCGTTGCAGGATCCGCAAATTGCTCTCTGAGACGAAACCTCGATCCACGACCGTGATCACGCGACCAAGCCGCCAACCGATGAGGTCCTGTTTGACCTCCTCGACCACGCTCATGTCCGCTGTGTTGCCAGGCCACGTCCAGCAGCGGACGGGGATGCCGTCCCGCGTCACCGCAAGCCCGATCACCACCTGAGGCAAGTCGGGCCGGTGGTCTTTGGAATACCCCTTGCGTCGCAGACTGTCGTCCGACTCGTCCTCCGTCTCGAAGTACGTGGAGGTCGTGTCAAAGAACAGAAGGTCCACGTCCAGGTTCAAGAGATCGCTCACTCGCCGGAAGACCTCGTATTGCAGGTCTTCCGCCACATCATGGAGAAAGTCCATAGCCCGATATGCCTGCCACACGTCCAACTCGGTCATCCCGGGGAGAGCCACTTCACGGTCGACCCATTCTTCCATGGCCAGCTTGCTGCTTGGCGCCAACGCGCGATTGGCGACCATGGCGAAGATGACACGCTCGACAGCCGCCTTAAACTTCCGGTCGGCAAGCCGCTCTCGCAAGACCTCATCCAATCCAAGCTGTCGCCACAGCTCGTCTAGCAGATACGCCCCTCCCATAGGACGGCTATCCAGCAGCGTGGTTTGGATGCCCTCCGACTGACCACGTCCGGCGGTAAACTCGTCGCCAACGAAGCGATGGATGCTCTGGGCAAGGCGCCGGAGGGCCTCGAGGTCGATTTCGTCTTCGCGGCCGAAGGTGTAGAGGACCTTGGCCTTGGGCTGGCCGGTGTTAGGATCGCGATAGTTATGGGCCAACTGCACGTAACCGGTGACAGAACCGTTCTTGTTTTTTCGGCGAATGACTCGGATATACATGCCCACATGATACGGCATGTACTACGAACTTGTAAACGACAAAATAAAGTTATCCACAACAAAACGCATGCCTACAAAAATACAAATGAAAACACGGCGCATGCCTGTGGATAAGTCCGACAAGCCGCGCCGCAATAGGATCCCACATCCATCCATGAGTCTACGTGCTATGTCCAACTGTCGAAGTCGG
>NZ_BAAJPH010000147.1:0-187884 GCF_057538885.1 Alicyclobacillus sp. CIJ1
TCAAGGAACCGCCGAGGATCCTGAAGGTAGAACCTCGGGCAAGAGGGCTGTAGACACTACGCGAGTTATCCACAGGTCCCACGAATCCGCATCGGCCATGGGTTTGTGGGACTTTGTATGACTACCAAGTGTCGAAGTCGGGACAAACACATCGGGAAATTGAACGGACTCAGAATGCCCACCACCCCGGCAGGCAGGCGCAACAGGCGATTTTCTTTTCCGGGAATCGTGGCCGGCAAGAGCCGCCCTTCCATGCGCAGCGGGTACGTCGCCGCCTCGCGGAGGAAGTTCTTCACCAATTCGAACTCAATCGCTGCCTTGATGAACGTGCCTCCGATCTCGTCCGCGACGAGCGAGATCACCTCATCTCGATAGCCCTCCCAGATCTGCAGCGCTCGCTCCATGACCGCCTGCCGTTCGAACGGACTCACCTGAGCCCAGGTCTTCTGCGCCTCCGCGGCGGCGCGATACGCCTGGTCGATGTCTTCCACCGTGGCAAGCCGAATCTCGGCGACCGTCGAGCCATCGAACGGATTCTGATCGAGATGCACGCGAGAACTGCGTCCGTCGCGCCACTCACCGGCGATGTATTGTCGTGAGAGTTGCCTGACATCCAGCATGGTGGCCTCCATTTCTCGCCGACGCGACTCGCTCGGCGATGGTTTCGAAGGCCATCGTAGAAGCGCTTTCATCATCAGACAAGAGCCCTTTCCCGCCATACGGAACACCAGCGTGCACAAGATGCCCTTGATCGAAACGCCCAAAACCAAATTCGCCGGCCCCGTCCTTCGGCGGACGGAACCGGCGAACCGCTTCCTCATGTTTCATGTGATCCATGCATGGTGGAGGCGACGGGAATCGAACCCGCGTCCGAAGACCTCGCCGCATGTACATCTACGGGCGTAGATCGTCTACTGAAGTCCCTGTGACCCGCGGACGATCACGCTGGTGCACAGGCAAGTTCGCTCATGTCTCGCGGCATCCCCGCGAACGAGGGAAGCCGCCAGCCTGCTCAGATGACGTTACGCGACGCGCGCAGGCGACGCATCACGCAACGGTCCCGCTGGATTAAGCAGCGAGAGCGAGCTTGTTTTGAGTGGTAAAGCGATTCGCTTTGCCAGTTAAATTTAGACCTGCGTGCATCACGTGGTCGCAGCCCCACGGCCCGCCGTACATGCTCGAACAGTCCCCGTCGAATCCAAAACGCCCCCGCGTTTTGGCGACAGCCGTTCGGCATGTCCTCAAGCGAATCGCCTATCGTTCAAGACCACGTCTTATTATACACCATTCCGAAGACAGATCAACCCAATTCCATCATGTCCCTGTCGATGATGCGGCCCATGAACGCTCCGCGCGTTGCAACGGTTGTCATTCGCCGCGCATGCGCGCTCGGAGGGCGCGTTGAATCTCCCGATTTGCGTCCCGCTCCTTGGCGGCTTCGCGCTTGTCATACAGCTTCTTGCCCTTCGCGAGCGCCAATTCCACCTTGGCCCACCCATCTTTAATGTAAATTTTGGTAGGCACCAAGGTGACCCCGCGCTGCCGGACCGCGCCGTACAGGTGGTTGATCTCCTTCTTGTGCAACAGGCACTTGCGAGGCCGCAGGGGATCATGATTGAACCGATTCCCCTGCTCGTACGGCGCGATGTGCATGTTGTAGATGTACACTTCGCCGTCGTCCACGCGCGCGTACGCGTCCCGCAGGCTGACCGACCCTTTGCGGATGGACTTGATCTCGGTTCCCGTCAGCACAAGCCCCGCCTCGTACGTCTCCTCGATGAAGTAGTCATGATACGCCTTCCGATTTTGCGCAATCAACCGAATCCCCTGCGATCTCGCCATCTCACGTCACTCCGATGCTCCGACGGGCGCGCGGTTGGCGGCCGTGCGTCCGGGCGCCCTGTCACCGGCCACGCGCACGGCGCTGCACTTCCGGCTCACCGTTTCCGCTTTTTGTGCGAACCGCGCTTGCCCGATTTCCCTGCTTCCGACTTTCGCTTCTTGGCCGCTTTCTCGCCTGGCCGCGATGGCCCAGTTCGACGGGTTCTCGCGCCTCGGCCGCTGCCGCCGTCCGCCTCCCAAGTCGGCCAAGTCCGGTAGCCACCGCGCCGAGTGGAAGCCGCCTCGAAGCGGCCGCCCGCTGTCCGGCCATCTGCCGACGGCTGCACGTCAAGCGCCTTGCTCCGGCCTCCCCGCTTCCGCCCTCGCCGAGTACGGGGATCCGGATACTCCTCGTCCCAGGCATCGTACGGAAGTTCGGACGGCAACATGTCGGCCAAAGCCGCTGAGCGCTCTTCTTCGCCGTCGTCCCAGTCCGACAAGCGGACGCCCGCGCGCGCCTCCCCACTTCGATCCCGCCGCGCGCGATGGCGCTTGTCGTCCCGCTCCCTCCGGCCGCTGGCGCGGGAAGCCGCCTCGCGCCTGCGGCGCTCGGTTTCTCGGCGCTCCTTCGGCGTCAGATCCTCATCATACACGATCGCGCCCGGGCCTTCACCACCGACGTACGTCGCTTCGCGCAGATGCTCCACGAGTCCGAAGTCGATGCGCAGATCCTCTTTGACCGCCCGTATCACCACGACGCGGACGGGATCGCCAATCCGAAAAACGCGCCGGGTGCGCTCGCCGATGAGCGCCATCTGGCGCTCGTGCAGGACGTAGTAATCGTCCGACAACTCGCTGATGTGGATCAGGCCCTCCACGCCATTGTCGAGCTGCACAAACAGGCCAAACGGGACGACGCCCGAGATGATGCCGTCAAACTCCTCGTCGATGTGCGCCTGCATGTACTCGACCATCTTCAACTGATCGACTTCGCGCTCCGCCTCCTGGGCAATCCGTTCGCGCTCGCTCGACTGCCGGCTCGCCTCGGCGACAAACTCGCGAAGCTCCGCCTCGCGCTTGGGAGACAGCGATCCGTGCGTCAGCACCTCGCGGATAATGCGATGGATGGCCAGGTCCGGATACCGGCGGATGGGCGAGGTGAAGTGCGTGTAGTATTCCGCCGCGAGGCCGAAGTGCCCCGTGCACTCGGGGCGATACTTCGCCTGCTGCATGGAACGCAGCATGACCATCGCAATCATCCGCGCCTCGCGCTTGCCCTCGACCTCATTCAACACTTCCTGCAGCGCGCGCGGATGAACCTTGCCCCCGGCCGAACCCTTCACATGGTAACCGAAGTTGTGAAGGAACAAATTGAGGTGGATGATCTTATCCGGGTCAGGCTCGTCGTGCACGCGGTAGATGAACGGCACGCCGAGCCAATGAAAGTGCTCGGCCACGGTTTCGTTGGCGGCGAGCATGAACTCCTCGATGATCCGCTCCGCGATGGATCGCGGGCGCGGCTCAATGGACGTGGGCTCGCCGAGATCGTTCACGCGCACCTTGATCTCGTCGAAGTCGAAGTCGATGGCCCCACGCCGCATCCGCTTCTCCCGCAGGATGAGCGCGAGCTCCCGCATCAGCTCGAACATCGGTACGAGTGGCGCGTAGCGCGCCCGCAGTTCCTCGTCACCCTCCTCGAGGATCTTGCGCACGTCGTTGTAGGTCATGCGCTCCGCCGTCCGAATCACGCTCGGCACAATCTCATGGGAGACGACACGCCCCTGTCCATCAATCTCCATCACGCACGACATCGTGAGGCGATCCACCTTCGGATTCAGCGAGCAGATGTTGTTCGACAGGCGCGGCGGCAGCATCGGGATGACGCGATCCACTAGGTACACGCTTGTCCCGCGCCGAAAGGCCTCCTTGTCGAGCGGGCTCTGTTCCTTGACGTAGTAGCCCACGTCGGCGATGTGCACACCGAGCTCGTAATGGCCGTTGGGCAGGCGTTTCACGTGTACGGCGTCGTCCAGGTCTTTGGCGTCCTCCCCGTCGATGGTCACGATGGTCTCGCTGCGAAAATCCTTCCGCCGCGCGATCTCGGCCGGATCAATCTCCAATGGGATTCGCTCGGCGTCGGCCAGCACATCCTCGGGAAACGCCTCCGGAAGGTTATACTTGCGCACAATGGCCAGGATGTCGACGCCGGGCTCATCCGGATAGCCGAGGACTTCCACCACCCGCCCCACCGGCCCGTGCGTGGCCGTGGGATACGACGTCAGCTCGACCACCACCACCTGCCCGTCGTGCGCGTTCCCGACCGCGTCCTTCGGGACAAAGACGTCCTCCGGAAACCGCTTGTCGAGGGGAGTGACGAAGGCGTGATGCGCGTAAATGGAAATTTGACCCACGATGCGGTCGTTCCCGCG
Source organism: Alicyclobacillus sp. CIJ1 (assembly GCF_057538885.1). Lineage (NCBI taxonomy): Bacteria > Bacillati > Bacillota > Bacilli > Caryophanales > Alicyclobacillaceae > Alicyclobacillus > Alicyclobacillus sp. CIJ1. Next base: position 4,251 of record NZ_BAAJPH010000147.1, read on the forward strand.
CTCCAGGATTTTGACGATCTCGCCTTCGCGGTGGGCCTGCGCGCCCTTGCCGCGCTCCTCGCGCAGCCGCACAAGCACCCGGTCTCCGCTCATGGCACCGTTCAGCGCGGACTGAGGAATATAGATGTCCGCCTCCGCCTCGTTTTCGGGGATGACAAACCCGTACCCCCGCGCTTTGAGCTGAAGCCTGCCGGCGATGAAGTTCATCTGCTCCGGCAACGCGTATCGGTTGTTCTTCGTGCGAACGAGATCCCCCGCGTCCTCCATTTCGTTCAAAAGGCGGACGAATGCGCGAAAGTCCGCCGCGCTCTCTACGCCAAGCCGCTCGCACAATTCCTGGACCGTGCTCGGCCTGTATTCCTCCGAACGCATGTATTCAAGCAATCGCTCTTTCCACAAGAAGGCTTCACTCCATCGTCCATCCGCCGAGTGCACCGGATTCTGTCGCGTGCGTTGCTACTAGTATGAACCCAAACGGGCGAGATCGCCACAAAAGGAAGAAGAAAAATGCGCGGCGCGGCCAACGGGAGGTGGCGTCAGACGGCCTTCTGGCTCGGACGCTTGTGAAGGAAGAGCGAACAGACGACGAGCCCGGCGGCGAGCGCGACGAGCAGCCAGAACGAGTCCAAAAAGTTTCCGGTCGCGTCCTTGATGGCCCCCGCCAGGATAGGCACCACGCCCGAGATGAGATAGCCGCCACACTGCATCATGGCTGTCCAGCGACTCGCATCGTCTCCGCTTTTGGTTTCATCCAGCGGCAGAATGAGCAAGATGGGAAACAGTCCCCCGAGCCCTACGCCGAGTAGCGCATCCGCCAACCAAGAACTCCACGCAGGGAGTGGGAGAGCGCAGGCGACGAGCCCCACGAGCGTCAAGGACGCCGAGGCGACGAGCCAGGGTGTCCGGTTCCTCGTGCGGCCCAGGGCCATCGGCACGACAAGGCTGGCGAACATCTGAATAAGCGCAAACACGGTGAGCACCACGCCCGCGCCACTGGCCGAATACCCCGTCTCCTCCGCCCGCGGCGCGAGCCACGTCGTCGTCGAATAATAGATGCCCGATTGCAGGCCGAACGCGGCGAGCAACAGCCACGCCCTGCCCGTGCGCCAAGGCGATGGCGACGCCAGCGCATCCCGCCCACCGGCGTTCAATCCGCCTGCGTCGCGTTCGCCGCCCCCTGGCGCTGTTCGGAGCACCGGCCACCAGGCGACAAGCCCCAGCGCCGCGAGTCCCGTCCACATGCCGAGCGACGCCTGCCACGATCCAAGCGCTTGCGCCAGAGGAATGGACAGCGCGGCGCTCGCCAACGCGCCGAGGCCGATGCCCACCGAGTACAGGCCGATCACGGCAGGGGCGCAGCGGCCAAAATGATGCTTGATGAAGCCGGAGAGCAGCGGCCCACAGATGGCGATGCCGAGGCCTGCCGCAAACGCGGATGCCAAGAGCAGCCATGCCGCATGCGCAAAGAATCGCACCAGCGTCGCGATGCCCACCAGCCCGACACACGCGAAGATGGCGCGATTCATGCCTAACCTCGCCGCCACCGCACCCGTGAGCGGCGCGAAGGCGCCCATGCAAAACACGGGAATGGACGTGAGCAGGCTGACCTCCGCGGCGTTCATGTGGAGCGAGCGCTGAATGGTGAGCACCAGCGGACCGATGGACGTGATAGGCGGCCTGAGGTCCAGTGACACCACGAACACCGCCATCACCAAGAGCGAGAGCGCCTTTCCCATCCCCATGTCCTCCATTCCTCGGAGCGCAAAAAAGGAGCCCTTCTGCACCGCAGAAGAGCACCTGAGCCCCGCTTCATCTGTTGCTTCATCTGTTTTTGATGGGTCGCACGACTAGTGCACGTTGTAGTGGTACATCACCGCGATGAGCCCCGTCACCAGGAACAAGAGTATGGCGAGCACCACGGTCACGCGGGCCAGCAGGGAATCCATCCCTTTCGGGCGGCGGTTGGAAAACTGGTTGGCGCCGCCCGTGATGACGCCCGACAGGCCCGCGCTTCTCCCCGACTGGAGCAGGATGACAAGCACGAGCAAGGCACAGAGCGCCACGAGGGCAATCTTGGCCGCCAGCATCATGGTCTTGTCACCTCCGCTCCCCAAATCCCAAACTTAGTCTAGCACGGCTGTCAACCTTGCACAAACGCGCCGCGCCCCGCGTACGCCGCCGCCGCGCCCAGTTCCTCCTCGATGCGCAGCAGTTGGTTGTACTTCGCCACGCGATCCGTCCGGCTCGGCGCGCCGGTCTTGATCTGGCCGGTGTTGAGCGCCACGGCGATATCCGCGATGGTCGTGTCCTCGCTCTCGCCTGAGCGGTGGGAGATGATGGCCGTGTAGCGGTTCTTCTTGGCGAGTTCGACCGCCGCAAACGTCTCCGTCAGCGTGCCGATCTGATTGACCTTCACGAGGATGGAGTTGCCCACGCCGCGATCGATGCCCATCTTCAACCGCTCCACGTTCGTCACAAACAGGTCGTCCCCAACCAGCTGCACCTTGCCGCCGAGGGCCGCGGTGAGGTTCTTCCACCCATCCCAGTCGTCCTCCGCCAGCCCGTCCTCGATGGACAGGATGGGGTACTTCGAGAGCAGTCCCTCGTAGTAGTGGATGAGCTCGTCGGCCGATCTCGTCACGCCCTCGCCCTCGAAGTGATACTGGCCGTCCTTGTACAGCTCCGTCGAGGCGATGTCGAGCGCGATGGACGCCTGCTCGCCCGGCTTGTACCCGGCCTTTTCGATGGCCTCGACGATGACCTGAATCGCTTCCTCGTTCGTCTTCAGGTTGGGCGCAAACCCGCCTTCGTCCCCGACCGTGGTCGACAGCCCTTTATCCGCGAGCACCTTTTTCAGGCTGTGGAAGATCTCCGCGCCCATGCGCAGCGCCTCGCGGAACGTCGGCGCACCGTGAGGCACGACCATGAACTCCTGGATGTCGACCGTGTTGTCTGCGTGCTTGCCGCCATTCAGGATGTTCATCATCGGCGTCGGCAGGGTGTGCGCGTAAGTCCCACCGAGGTAGCGGTACAGCGGCAGGCCGAGCTCCGCCGCCGCAGCCTTTGCCACCGCAATCGACACGGCGAGGATGGCGTTTGCCCCGAGCTTGCCTTTGTTGGGCGTGCCGTCGAGGGAGATGAGCAGGTTGTCGATGGAAATCTGGTCCAGCGCGTCCTCGCCGATGATCTCCGGCGTGATGATCTCGTTCACGTTTTTCACGGCCTTGAGCACGCCCTTGCCCTGATAGCGGCCCTTGTCGCCATCCCGAAGCTCCACGGCCTCGTGCGCACCGGTCGACGCGCCGGACGGCACAATGGCGCGTCCCTTCGCGCCGGACTCGAGCTCTACCTCCACCTCGACCGTGGGATTGCCGCGGGAATCGAGCACCTCGCGCGCATGGACGTCAAAGATCTCGGACATCGCAATCCTCTCCTTTGCTTGGCAGGAATTCAGTGTTCAATCAAGGTCGTGCCCGTCATGGCCTGGGGCTTGGGCACGCCGAGCAGATCGAGCAGCGTCGGGGCGAGATCGGCCAACACGCCGCCCTCGCGCAGCTTCAAGCCCGGAACCGTCACAATGCACGGCACCGGATTGGTCGTGTGCGTCGTGCAAACCTCGCCCGTGTCGGGGTAGATCATCATGTCGGCGTTGCCGTGATCGGCTGTGATGATGGCGACGCCGTCCATGTCGAAGATGGCGTCCATCACGGTCTTCAGGCACTCATCGACCGCCTCGCACGCCTTGATGGCCGCGTCGAGCGAGCCGGTGTGTCCGACCATGTCCGGGTTCGCGAAGTTCAGGATCATGGTGTCGATCTCGCCCGAGCGAATGCGCTTGGCCGCCGCATCCGCCACCTCGTACGCGCTCATCTCCGGCTTCAAATCGTACGTGGCGACCTTGGGCGACGGGATGAGCACACGCTCCTCACCGGGAAACGGCTCCTCGCGCCCGCCGGAGAAGAAGAACGTGACGTGCGGGAACTTCTCCGTCTCCGCGATGCGGAGCTGCGTCAGCCCCGCCTTCGACACGACCTCCCCGTACGTCTCGGTCGGGAAGTCCGGCGGATACGCGATCTCGCTCTTCACATCGTCGCTGTACTTCGTCATCGAGACAAAGTGCACCTTTGGCGGATTGGGCCCGCGGTCGAACCCGTCGAACGCCGGATCGGTGAAGGCGAGCGATAGCTGAATGGCGCGATCCGGCCGGAAGTTGAAGAAGATCAGGCTATCCCCGTCTTCCACCGTCGCGAGCGGCTTGCCGTCCGCGCCCACGTGCACGATGGGCTTCACGAACTCGTCCGTGACGTCCGCCTCGTAGCTCGCCTGGACGGCCGCGATCACGTCCTCGCGGCGATTCCCCTCGCCGTGGACCATTGCGTCGTACGCGAGCTTGACGCGCTCCCAGCGCCTGTCGCGATCCATCGCGTAATACCGCCCCATCACCGTCGCGATGAACCCCGTCTGGAGATCGTCCATGAGCCGCTGGAGTTCGGTCAGATATCCGACGCCCGTCGTCGGCGGCGTGTCCCGCCCGTCGAGGAACGCGTGGACAGCGACGCGGGGAACCTTTCGGCCCGCGGCCATGCGCAGCAGCGCAAACAGGTGATCGATGTGGCTGTGCACGCCGCCGTCCGACACGAGGCCGCAGATGTGCAGGGTCTTCTTGCGGCGCACGGCGAGATCCATCGCGCGAACCAGGACCTCGTTCTGGAAGAAGTCGCCGTCGCGGATAGCCTTGGTGATCCGGGTCAAATCCTGATACAGGATGCGCCCCGCCCCGATGTTCGAGTGACCGACCTCGGAGTTGCCGAACTGCCCGTCCGGCAAACCGACGGCCTCGCCGGACGCCTGCAGCGTCGTGTGCGGATACGTCTCCCAGTAGTGATCGAAGTTCGGCGTCTTGGCCAGGTACACCGCGTTTCCCTCGTGGTGCGGACTTAAGCCGAAGCCGTCGAGGATGATGAGCGCGACGGGGCCTTTGCCGTTCGGGCGCGGTTTTCGCACAAACTCGGTCATGCGAGCACCTCCTTGATGGCTTCCGCCATCGCCGCGAACGACACGGGATCCAGGCTGGCGCCGCCCACGAGCGCCCCGTCGAGATCGGGCTCACGGACGAACGACGCCACATTTTCAGGCTTCACGCTGCCGCCGTACAGGATGCGAAGCCCCTCGGCAGCTTGGTCCGACCAGGTCTCCGCCACGGCCGCGCGAATCGCCCGCGCGACTTCCTGCGCGTCCTCGGGCGTGGCCGTTTTGCCGGACCCAATGGCCCAGACCGGCTCGTACGCGACGACCGCGCTCGCCACCTCGTCTGCGCTGAGACCGTCGAGCCCCTGCAGCACCTGACCCGTGACCACTTCCTTGGTCACGCCGTCCTCCTTCTGCGACGAGTTCTCGCCAACACACAGAACCGGTGTCATGCCGTTCGCCACGATGGCCTTCACCTTTTGATTGATGAACTGATCCGACTCGCCGAACAGCATCCGGCGCTCTGAGTGTCCAGCCAGGACGTATTTCGTCCCGAACTCGGCAAGCATGCCCGGGGCAATCTCGCCTGTATACGCACCTTCCTTTTCTGGAAAAACATTCTGAGCTCCCAAGCGCACCTGGGCCGGCAACATCACGCGCAGGACGTGCAAACAGGTGTACGGCGCACAAATGGCGTACTCGACCCGGCGGTCAAGCTTCTGCGACTGCTGCCCGAGGGCCTCCGCGAAAGCCCGGGCCTCCGCCACCGTCTTGTACATCTTCCAGTTGCCCATGAGAAGGGGCGTCCTCGCCATCCAAAAGACCTCCTCACTTGTCCTCAATCACGGCCACGCCGGGCAGAGTCCTGCCCTCCAAAAACTCCAGCGACGCGCCGCCGCCCGTGGAGACGTGGGTCATCTTGTCCGCCACGCCCGCCTGTTCCACGGCAGCCACCGAATCGCCGCCGCCGACGATGGTGGTGGCGTCCGCCTCCGCCATGGCCTGCGCGATGGCAAACGTCCCCTTTGCGAACGCGGGCATCTCAAACACGCCCATCGGGCCGTTCCAGATGACCGTCTTCGCGCCGAGGATCTCGTTTCGGAACATCTCCACGCTGGCCGGGCCGATGTCGAGCGCCATCTCGTCCGGCTGAAGCTCGCTTACGAGCCGCACCGTGTGCTCGGCGTCCGGCGCAAACGCCTTGGCCGCCACCACGTCCACGGGGAGCAGGAGCTTCCGGTTCGACGCGCGGGCGAGATCGAGCAGTCGACGCGCCGTCTCCTTTGCGTCCTCCTCGACGAGGGATTTGCCCATGTCGTGGCCCTCGACCGCCAAAAATGTGTTCGCCATCCCGCCGCCAATGATGAGGGCGTCCACCTTAGGCAGCAGGTTCTCCAGGACCTTGATCTTGTCCGACACCTTGGCGCCTCCGATGATCGCGACGAACGGCCGCTCCGGATTCGCGAGGGCCCTGCCCATGATGCCGACCTCCTTCTCCATGAGGAAGCCCGCCACGCAGGGTAGATATTGCGCGATCCCGGCCGTGGACGCGTGCGCGCGATGCGCCGAACCGAACGCGTCGTTCACGAAGACGTCGCCGAGATCGGCCAGCTGCCGGGCGAACGCCGGGTCATTCTTCTCCTCGCCGGGATAGAAGCGGACGTTTTCCAGGAGCAGAATGTCGCCGTCCGCAAGCGCCGACACCGCCTTCTGCGCCTCCTCACCGACGGCCTCCGGGCAAAACGACACCCGCTTGTTGGGAAGGAGCGAGGCCAGGTGATCTGCGACGGGCCGAAGGGAATACTTCGGATTCGGTTCACCCTTCGGACGCCCGAGGTGGCTCATGAGAATGACGCGAGCGCCGCGGTCCGACAGGTATGTGATGGTGGGCAGCGCCGCGCGGATGCGCGTGTCATCGGTAATGTGGTGCGCATCGTCCATAGGCACGTTGAAGTCCACGCGCACCAGGGCGCACTTGCCCCGCCACGCCACATCTTCCACGGTCTTCTTAGGCACAAAAATCCTCCCATCTCCAAGCATCGTCTCATCTCGGGTGCTGTTCCGCTTGTATTGTACCAGACGCTCCCGCGCGCGTCTAAAGGGGCAAGGGCAGGCATATACATGGCAAGAGCGAGATTGCATCGGGGGTGGCCCACCATGACCATCGGCATCATTGGGACCGGACACATGGGCGGCATGCTGGCCGCCCTGCTCGCGGAGACCGCAGGCGAGCACATCCTCGTGTTCAACCGCACGCCGGAAAAGGCTGCCCTCGTGGCTGAACGTCACCCTCACATCTCTGTCGCCAGAGGACTTTGCGAGATTGCCGAGGCGTGCGAGACGGTGGTCCTCTGCACGCGCGCCGCGGACGGAGAACAGGTGATCCGCGACATCGGCCCGCGGCTCTTGCCCAAGAGCCTGCTGCTCACCACGATTTCGACGGCCGATCTTGCCGCTTGGCAGGACCTTACCCCCGCCGTCCCGGTCAAGATGGTGCCGAGCCTCACGCAGTGGGCCAAATCGGGCGTCATCCTCGTCATCTACCCAGACGCCGCGGATCGAAGCATCAAGCGTCGAGTCGAGAAACTTCTTCGCCCCATCGGCCGGCCGTATTCCGTCGCGGACGGGCAAGTGCGCGTAGCGTCGGATCTCACGAGCTGTGGACCGGCCTTTTGGGCGCGCCTATGCCTCGCTTGGACCAACGCGGCCGTGGCCACGGGTGCGCTTCGTTCGACAGAAGCGGCCGAGCTCATCCGCGACACGGCCGTCGGGTTTGCCCGCCTGCTCGAAGCCGGTTGGTCCTTCCACGAAGTCCTGGACGCCGTTTGCGTGCCGGGCGGCGTGACGGAAGCCGGATTAGAAGCCTTTGCTGGGGCGGAAAATATCTTCGCCGATCTCCACCGCCGCACCGCTCGCGTTGCGCGCGGCCATCCACCGGAGACACCGCTTGGCAACTGAGGCCCTTCCGTTCAGGCCGAGGCCACGCCCCCACGTCTCGAATTTTTAGAACCTTTGTCGAAAGAGCGTGAACTGGAATTCACCGTCTTGTGTGACATTCGGCCGCGTCGCATAATTGATACAAGTGTAGAAATTTGTTTGCAATGCCGTTAAAGGTGGTTGTCACGTTGGGCTCTGCATATGCATCCATGCCTTCAAACGACAACGACTGCTGCAGGCCTGATGAGGGCTCGGGCGCGACCTCCCTGCCCCGCCTCAGGGCGCCGTACCTCCATGCGCGCGCGAGCTCGCGCGAAATGTCCTTTTTCGAGTTCGTGCGCGATCTCGCCGCGACGCACCCCGACCCCGATCCGTTCCTGTGCCTGGTGCTCGACGCCGAGGGCGGCATCATGACGAGCGCGGCGCACGGCGAATGGGAGACGGGTGACATGGCTGCGTGCTTGAGCGCAGCCTTGCGCGAACTCCGCCCAGCAACTGCTCAGGAGATGCGGACATCGCGGCGAACCGAGGTCAGCGAAGCGGCGGTCGCCGTGCTCCGCCTCGAGCAATGGCACGCGGCGTGGACGCAGCTGCCGGTGGCCGTTGGACGAGCCCGGCATCTCGCCGTGGTCCGGCGCGCATCCGAGGAAGACCCTCACAACCTTGGGCGCCTCACACTTTACTTCGCACACGCAGCCGCCCAGGCGTGGACAAGCTGCGAGCGCACACTCATGCGGAAAAGTCAGTGCGTGATTCAACGCATGCGAAAGAAACTGCAGGAATTTGAGAAAGTGTCTGCATTAGCCCAATTGTGCGCCGGGATCGCGCACGAAATCCGGAATCCCCTCACGACGGCCCGTGGATTTTTGCAGCTTTTTGCAGAACGCTGCGACGCCAAGGACCGTGCCTACCTTGAACTCACCATTAGCGAGCTGGACCGCATTCGCGAACTGTTGGAGGACTTCATGGGCCTGTGCCGACCGGACCGCGAGGAGGCGGCCGAGATCGACATGGCCGAGATTGCGAGATCCGTTCACCGGTTTCTCGTCCCCGAAGCAAGCCTCTGCGACATCGCATTCGAACTTCACGTCCCCGACCATCCCGTCCGGGCTGCTGGGCGTCCTGCTCAGATCAAGCAGGTCCTCATCAATCTGGTACAGAATGCGCTTCAGGCCTGCCGCGGCCAGCCGCATGCGGCAGTAAAACTGGAAGTCGACGACGAGGGCGATCGCGTGCGGGTGAACGTGGTGGACAACGGCTGCGGGATCGAACACATGGACCGGATCTTTCGGCCGTTTTACACCACGAAGTCCACAGGGACGGGGCTCGGCCTGTTTGTGTGCAAACACATCGTCGAGTCGCACGGAGGGTCCATCTCCGTCCGATCTCAGGTCGGCGCAGGGACCACGGTCACTGTGGAGATCCCGAAATGCGCGCGGCGCGCGTAGTCAGCGCGCCGCCAGAAGATCGCCGAGTTCCAACGTCAGCCGCGCGAACCGCTCGAGCGCCTGGCGGACCGGCGCGTCGCTGGTCATATCCACTCCCGCCATCCGAAGCAGATCGATGGACGTGTTGGAACTTCCCGATGAAAGAAATTGGAGATACCGCGCCACCGCCTCGTCCCCCTCGCGCCGGATCTTTTCCACCAGCGCAAGCGCGGCCGAAATCCCGGTCGCGTATTTGTACACGTAAAACGCGGAATAAAAATGCGGGATGCGCATCCAGCCGTGCGCGATGTCGTCGTCCACCGTCACCTCGGGCGCGTAGTAGGCTCGATTCAACTCGTAAAACACTTCGTCCAGCCAATCCGCCGTGATGGCGCCGCCCGACTCGATGCGCTCGTGCGTGCGCTTCTCGAATTCCGCATAGAGTGTCTGCGCGACGAGCGTGGTGCGAATCGTCTCCACCTGTCGGTTGAGCAGGTACGCGCGCCGGAGCGGGTCCTCTTCCCGACCGAGCAGGTGATCGTACAAAATGGCCTCGTTGACCGTGGACGCGACCTCGGCCACGAAGATGGTGTAATCGCTGTAGATGTACGGCTGCGTCTTCCGCGAAAAATAACTGTGCATGGAATGGCCAAGCTCGTGCGCCAGCGTGAACATGTCCTGCACGGAATCCGTGTAGTTGAGAAGGATGTACGGATGCGTGCCGTACGTTCCCCATGAATAACCGCCCGAGCGCTTGCCCCGGGTCTCATACACATCCACCCAGCGCCCGTAGAGCCCCTCGCGCGCGGCGCTCGCGTACGCCTCGCCGAACACCTCGACAGCTCGAAGAACGGTCTCGCGCGCCTCCGCGTAGGGGACCTTCCAGTCGATCTCGCCGACGAGTGGCACGTACAAATCCCACATGTGGAGTTCGTCGAGCCCAAGCGCGCGCTTGCGCAGCGCGAGATACGACTGAAGCGCAGGCACGGACTCCCGCACCGCGCGGATCAGATTTTCGTACACCGCGCGCGGGATCCGGTCCCCATCCAGTGCCGCGTCGAGCGCGGACGGGTACCTCCTGACGCGCGCGTTAACGACGTTTCGCTTCACGCTCGCCGCATACAGCGCCGCTATGGTGTTGCGATGCTTTTTGTACGTGTCGTACACCGCGTGGAACGCCCGTTCCCGCACGCCGCGATCCCGCCGCTCCAACAGCTCGTGATACAGCGCGTGCGTCACCTGCACGTCTTCCCCGTTTTCGTCGCGGATGACCGGGAAGACCGTGTCCGCGTTGTTGTACATCTCAAAGATCTCGGACGGGGCGTGCAGCACCTCGCTGAACTGCGCCAAAAGCTCCTCCTGCTCCGGGGTGAGGACGTGATCGCGCTGGCGGAGCGTTTCGTCAAGGAAGAAACGGTACAAACGGAGTCCCTCGACTGATTCGAGCCAGCCTTCGACCTGCTCCGGGGAGAGCTGAACGAGTTCAGGATAGAAAAACGACGTCTTCGCCTGAATTTCGGCGGCGAGCCGCTGGGCCTCCGCGAAGAGCGCCTGCCGCCAGCTCTCCGTCGTGTCCTCGTCGAGCTTCATCTTGGCGTAGACGAAGAGCTTCCCAAGGATTTGGCTAAGTTCGTCGTGCGCCTGCAACGCCTGAAGAAGCGTCTCGCCGGACGTGTTCAACCGCCCGCGAAACTCGGCGAACGCCTCCGCGAGCGCGCGGGCGCGATGCGCGTCCTTGTGCCACGCCTCTTGATCCGGGTAGATGTCTTCAAGGTTCCAGCGATACTCGGGGTCAATCTCCTGCCTCGCCTTGCCGCGCACGTCGCGCGCCCAAATCACCTGTGATGCCACCTTCAAGCCTCCTTGTCTTGCCGCCTCACGTTTGCCATCTGCGCGTCCGTGAACGCGCCCGGGAGAAGCGCGCCAACGGTCGTCTCCCTCACGTCGCCCTGAAGATTCCCGAGGTAGACCGGCGTGTCGGGCGAGCAGAACTCGGCCAACACCTGCCGGCACGCGCCGCAGGGAGAAACCGGCTCCGGGCTGTCCGCGATGACGGCCACCGCGCGAATCTCGGGCTTCGTCCCCGGTCCACCCTCGGCGACAGCGCGAAACACCGCGGACCGCTCCGCGCAGTTGGTGAGCCCATACGACGCATTCTCGACATTGGCGCCGGTCACCATGCGCCCGTCCGCAAGCTCAAGCGCCGCGCCCACGGCAAAACCGGAGTACGGCACGTATGCGCGCTCGCGCGCTTCCCGCGCGGCCTCCATCAGATCGGCGTGGGGCAGGGCCTCGCTTCGGTCGATCCGGGCGAGAATGAGCGGCGGCGCCTCGACGGGATCGTCCGAAATCTCCACGACCGCCTCGAGCTCCCGAATGCAGCGGAGGGCATCCTCCTCCGTGCGCGCGTGCACGGTGAACATCGGGCGATGGGTCTGGACGCGATCGCCCACCTTGGCGTGCAGCACGATCCCGACGGACGGATCGATGGCCGCTTCCTTCGTCTCCCGGCCCGCGCCAAGCCGCATCGCCGCGAGCCCGAACGCGAGCGCCGGCAGCTTGGCGACAAACCCGGCCTTCTTCGGCAGATAGGGCATTTGGACCGGCGCCTGCGGAAGGCGGCTCGGATCGTCGACGACGGCCGGATCGCCGCCCTGCGCCGCAATCCAGCGCCTGAGCGTCTCGAGCGCCCGGCCCTCGGCGACCGACTGGCGCAACATGCGCCGCGCCTCCTCGCGCGTGGCGGCCACGCCGGACAATACCGTCATCTCCTCCGCCAGGGCGAGCGCGATCTCGGCGAGATCGAACGGCCCCTCGCCGGACAAAACGCGGATGGCCTCAGCCACCTCGAGCGCGTTCCCGATGGCGCACCCGAGCGGCTGATCCATGTTGCTGAGGACGGCGACCGTCCTTCTGCCCGCCGCCTCGCCGATCTCGACCATCAGTCGCGCGAGCCTGCGCGCGTCCGAGCGCGACTTCATGAACGCGCCATCGCCCACCTTCACGTCGAGCACAATGGCGTCGGCGCCGCCCGCCAGCTTCTTGCTCATCACGGAACTCGCGATGAGGGGCAACGACTCCACGGTCCCCGTGACGTCCCGGAGCGCATACAGCTTCTTGTCCGCTGGCGCCAGATCCGCGGTCTGTCCTCCCAGCGCGATGCCCACCTGCCTCACCTGCGCCACGAGCTCCGCCACGCTCAAATCCGTGCGGAATCCTGGGATGGACTCCAGCTTGTCGATGGTCCCTCCCGTGTGGCCAAGCCCCCGCCCGGACATCTTGATGACCGGCACGCCGATGGACGCGACGAGGGGCAGCACGACGAGCGTCGCCTTGTCTCCCACGCCTCCGGTGCTATGCTTATCCACCTTCGCGCCCGGAATGCCCGAGAGATCCAGCCGATCCCCCGAATCGGCCAAAAGCCGCGTGAGCACAAGCGTTTCCTCGCGAGTCATGCCTCGCCATACGACCGCCATGAGAAAGGCGCTCATCTGGTAATCCGGGATTCTCCCCGCCACGTACCCCTCGATGAGAAACCGAAGCTCCTCCTCCGCCAAAGCCTCCCCTCTGCGTTTTTTGTCGATCACGTCGACCGCTCGCATGCAAAGCCACCCTCTCGTCTCGAGCTCTTTCGCGTTCATGGTACCACAGGGCGGAACGAGCCGTGCGACGCCCCTTCACGGACGGGACAGACTCCAGTAAAGTGATACGTGGCAGATTTGCACGCGATTCTCGGCTCAGCCGGAAATGGAGACGAACCACCGTGATGGGACGAAAGCTCACGCTGTACAGCTTCGCATATCGAGGACTTTCCTCATTTCTCACCTTCGCCAACAGCGCCATTGCCGCGCGGTACTTGCCGACGGCGAGTCGCGGCGAATTTCAGCTCTCCACCACCGTGGCCACCTTGGGTCAGTCGTTCTCGGGCGGATACACCAATTATTTTTCCTACGCGCTGCCCCGCAGGCCACACGACAAGGCGCAGATTGTGCAAATGGGAAACTTCGTCATGTATCTGTTCAGCATCGCCGTCTGGCTGTGCGCCCTCGCCGCCATCTGGATCTGGCACCCGCCCCTCTCGATGGCCTATGCGATGGTTGGGATTCCCTTCACGTTTCTGTTCGGATACGGCTCGAAGCTTCTCAACTCACTGGGAGAAATCTCGTGGCTGAACCGCGTCAACATCGCGCAAGCCGTGGCTTTTCTCGTCCTCTACCTGGCCTTTATTGCGTTCCACTGGCACATGGCTCCTGGGCCCCGTCTCGTGTGGACGTTTCGCATTTGGCTCATCTCCTGGGCCCTTTGCGTCGCGCTGACGCTCGCCGTCACGTATCAGAAGCTCGGGTTCGGAGAGACGCTCAAGTGGCGATTCCACCGGGCGGAATGGCGGGGGCTGTATCGGTATGGCACGGCTTCCTCGCTCGCCATTGTCACCGGGTACGTCAACTATCGCACGGACTTCTGGATGCTTGCGCTGATGCACAGCGCCACCACGCTCTCCATTTACGGCGTGGCAGTGGCCGCAGCGGAGATTCTCAACACCCTCACCCAAACCATCGCGACCATGGTCTTTCACCGCGTGACGGCCGCGAGCGTGGATGACGCCGGAGCCATCACGGAGAACGCCTCGCGGCAGACGCTCATCACGTCCATCTTCGCCGCCTGCGCCCTGGCCCTGGGCATGCCCATCATCGTGCTCATTTATAGCTGGCACAAGTACGGCGGAAGCCTCGGGCCGTTCTACGTGCTCCTCCCGGGCCTGGTGCTCAAGGCCACGGCCAATGTGATTGCGCAGTACTTCACCAACGCGCTCGGGCGCCCCACGGCGCTCACGTGGGTGAACCTGGCCGTGATCGCCGCCAACGCCCTCATGTGCCTAGGACTCATTCCGCTCGCCGGGATGTACGGCGCGTCCATCGCCTCAACGCTCTCGTACGTGCTGGAACTCGCCCTGTACGTCACCTGGTACCGGCGGGCTTCCGGGCGCGACAGCAGGGCGCTGTGGCGCGTGACGCGCGGCGATCTCGCACCATATCTCGATCTCGTCCACAAAGTTCGCGCGCGTTTGGCCCGGACGGCATAAAAAAGGCCCGGCACGCGCCGGGCACACGAGCGACATCAGAAGCTGCCGCCGAAGGACAGGTACAGAAGGATCATGTTCAAGACGACGATCACGCTCGCGCAGAAGCTCGCCACCCAGGTGGTCAGCCGCCGGTTGACCAGTCGCCCCATGATGTCCGGCCTGCGCGTGAAGTAGATGAGGGCTACCACCGGCATCGGCAGAACAATGCTCAGCACCACCTGGCTCAACACGAGTGTTTCCGTCGGATTGAGCCCGAGAGCGACAATGATGACCGTCGGGATCATCGTGATGACGCGCCGAAGCCAGAGCGGAATGGTGAAGCCGACGAACCCCTGCATGATCACCTGCCCGGCCATCGTGCCGACCGCTGAGCTCGAGAAGCCCGAGGCGAGGAGCGAGATGAGAAACACCGCGGCGCTCGCCGGGCCAAGAAGCGGCGTCAGGGTCTTGTACGCCGTCGAGATATCCGCAATGCCCGTGTGACCCGTGTTGTGAAACACGGACGCAGCCATGAACATCATGGACAGGTTCACGAGTCCAGCCAGCGACATGGCGATGGCGACCTCTTTCGCGCTGAAGCGCGCGATTTTTACCTTATCTTCTTCGTCGCGCGGCTGAATGCGGTTTTGCGTCAAGCTCGAATGCAAGTACACCACGTGCGGCATGACCGTGGCGCCGATGACGCCAACCGCGAGCAGCACTGCCGCTTGGTTGCCCAGCCACGGTACTACGCTGTGGTACGCCACCTGGCCCCAATTGGGCTTCGAAAAAATGGTCTCCACGACGTAGCACAGGGCGATGATCAGGACGAACGCCGTGATGAACTTCTCCAATGGGCGGAACCCCAGGCGGTCCAAGGTCAGGATCAGATACGTCACCACGCCCGTGACAAGGGTTCCCCACAGCATGGGGATGTGGAGCAACAGATTCAAGCCCACGGTGGCGCCCAAAAATTCCGCGATATCGGTGGCCATGGCGGCGACTTCAGAGAACGCCCACATCACGTAGGTCAGCCACTTGGGAAAGTGATCTCGGCACATCTCGGGCAAACTCTTGCCCGTGGCGATGCCAAGTTTTGCGGACAGGTGCTGAATGAGCATCGCCATCAGATTGGCGAGCACCACCACCCACAGCAGGCGATAGCCGAACTCTGAACCGCTTTGGATGTTCGTCGCGTAATTGCCGGGGTCAATGTACGCCACGCAGGCGACAAACGCCGGGCCGAGAAACGGGAGCAGCGCGCGCAGCCCTCTGCGGCGATGATCCAAGGCGGCCCTGGCCGCTCGGACAGCCTTTGCGTCAGACGTCTGCAAGCTCGTGGTCGTCACACTCACCTCATCGCCCCCTCCGCCGGGAACTGCCCCTCCATCAGGGCCCCGGACATGAGTTGTATTCGGGTAAGATTTTTAGCTCAAGGAAACTTTCTGACCCTATTATACGCCGCTCTCGGCATTTTGTGACCTACACATTTGGCCTAACGCAAAAATTTTGGCTGAGGGAAAATACACAGTGCGGAGCGGGGCGTCTCAGTGGAAGTCGGGAAAGCCGCCCAGTGAGCCGGCAACAGGGGACAACTTGCCCTTCACAAGGGCGTGCGGGCCATCCCGCACGCGGCTTGTCTTGAAACGAGACTGAGTGGTCGAGGACGTAGCAGCAAAGCGGCTGAATCACCGACGATTCCTTTCGCCGTATCGAGCGCTTTCAGAGCGGACAGTTCAAGTCCCACGTAACCCCGAATCGATCGGTCAATTTCGCGTATTTCGCACCCCAAAACGTCTTCTGCGGCGGCATGTGAACTTTGGCTTCTTTCATCAAACGGGCATAGACGGCATCCATCTCCGGTTCAGTCGAAAACTCGACCATCAAACTGACTGGCCCGCGCTCTAGAGGCATCCCATCTTTCGAAAAAACGTCCGAAATGAACAACCACGCATCGCCCAATTGGAGCCGTGCATGCAAGACCTTCGTCCGATCGTGTTCAGGAATCTGTGCACCAGGCATGTCCTCATAACGGCGCAACTCCGTCACTTCGCCCCCGAACACTTCTGCATAAAAGTACAAGGCTTCTTCCGCGTTCCCCTGGAAACTTAGGTAGGGGACGATCCGACCTATCGACATCGCTCATGGATTCCTCCCTTGTGCATAGCGTTCAGCTAGACAACACCGTGTTCTACCGCAGCCAGCATACCATACCGACCCATCGCCGGTCGCTCTCGCGAATCGTCCGGGGTCCTGCCAAGTGAGAGCAGGAGCCTATCAAGGGGAACCGGCGGTGCTCTACACAAAAAAAAAAAAAAAAAAAAGCTGCCCGTTCACCGCTTCGCCAGCGGATACAGGGCAGCCCCCGAAAACCCAAGCGCGTAGATTCCACGCAATCACACAAACACAGGATCCTTGAGGTCCTCCAGCTTGACCATGGACTCCTCGGCGACTTCCTTGTGCAAGCTGTTGCCGTGTGCGTCCATCGTGACGATAGCTGGGAAGTTGTCCACCTCGAGATGCCACATCGCCTCGGGGATGCCGAACTGCTCGAGGAAGTCCACGCCTTTCACCTTCGTCACGCACCGCGCGTAGAATTGCGCCGCGCCACCGATGGCGTTCAGGTACACGGCGCCCGACTTTTTGAGACCCTGCAGCGTCTTCTCGCCCATGCCGCCCTTGCCGATGACCGCGCGAATGCCAAACTTCTCGATGATGTCGGCCTGGTAAGGCTCCTCGCGCGAGCTCGTCGTCGGCCCCGCGGCTTTGACATGCCACTCGCCGTTCTCGTCCTTCAGCATGACCGGCCCGCAGTGATACAGGATACCGCCGCGGAGATCCACCGGCGAATCGTGGTGCATGAGGTACTTGTGGAGCTCGTCGCGGCCCGTGTGGATCTCGCCCCGAATCAGCACCACGTCGCCCACCTTCAGCTTGCGGATCTGCTCCTCGCTGATGGGCGCCTGAAGGACAATCGCGTTCTCCGTCGAAAAGGCCTGTTTCGGCCGCTCGAGCTGACCCTCGCCGTCCTTGTACAGCCAGCGCCGGATTTCGCCCGTCTCGGGATCGAGCACCACGCCGAGGCGCCGGAACGCCCAACAATTGTACGCCACAGAGACGAAGAAGCTCGCGGGAATCCGGTTGCGCACGCCAATCTTGCAGCCGAGGAGCGTCACACGGCCCCCGAAGCCCATGGTGCCGATGTCGAGTTGATTCGCCTTCTCCATGATGTACTGCTCAAGTTCTGCGAGCTGCGGATTGGGGTTGACGTCGTCCAGCGGGCGGAACAATTGCTCCTTCGCCGCCTCGTAGCCGCTCGTCCGATCGCCGCCGATGCACACGCCGATGAAGCCCGCGCTGCAGCCCTGCCCCTGGGCTTGGTAGACCGCGTGCAGGATGCACTTGCGGACACCGTCGAGATCGCGCCCCGCGCGGCCGAGGCCGGGAAGCTCAGTGGGAAGCGCGTATTGGATGTTCTTGTTCTCGCAGCCCCCGCCCTTCAGAATCAGCTTCACCTCGACCTCGTCTTTCTCCCACTGGTGGAAGTGCACGATGGGCGTGCCCTCGCCGAGATTGTCGCCGGTGTTCTTGCCGGTGAGCGGGTCGACCGAGTTCGGTCGCAACTTGCCAAGGCGCGTCGCTTCGGCCACGGCCCGCCGAATCTCTTTCTCGAACTCGATTTGATTGAAACCGACCGGGCAATGGACGATGAAGGTCGGCATGCCCGTATCCTGGCAGATGGGCTGCACGTCCTCCTCTGCGGAGATGATGTTGTCGATGATGGTGTTCAGGGCGATGGATGCGCGGCTGCCCAATTCCTCCTGAAGCTGCGCCCGCTTGATAGCCCGGCGCACGTCGGGCGGCAGGTTCGTCGAGGTCTCCGTGATGAGTTCCAGTAGACTATCAAACGCTTTCGTCGCCACTTGCCACTACCCCTTTCACAGCACGTGCCTGGTGGCCCTCTTTCAGTATATCACTTGCCGCCCGAGAAGCCGGAATCGCGGCCGCTCACCGCCGCCGGCGCACGAAAAAAGGGCCTCCGAGGCCCCTCACCGAAGCGGCACATCCAGCCGCGCCACGTCCGCCCACGTCTCACGCCGCGCCACGAGGCGCGCCTCGCCATGCCGGCAAAACACGACGGCGGGCTTGGGAATGCGATTGTAATGACTCGCCATCGCATACGTGTAGGCACCTGTCGCAAAAACGGCGAGAATATCCCCCGGCTCTGGATCCGGTAGCGGGAGATCCCAGATGAGCATGTCGCCGCTCTCACAACACTTGCCGGCCACCGACCACGGGCGATCCGGCGGATCCGCAGCGCGGTTCGCGTAACACGCATGATACTTCGCGCCGTAAAGCGCGAGGCGCGGGTTGTCCGTCATGCCCCCGTCGATGGCGACGTAGTTCCGCACGCCCGGGATGACCTTGCGGCTGCCCACGCGATACAGTGTCACCCCCGCGGGCCCTACGATGCTGCGGCCCGGCTCAATCCACAAGATGGGCACGTCCATGCCTCGAGCCGCAAAGGCCGCCTTGGCGGCGCGGATCACCCCCCGGACGAGATCGGCCACCGGCGGCGCATCCTCATCCGTGTACGGGATGCCAAAACCGCCCCCCAGGTTGAGCACAGAAAAAGGCAAACGGAACCGGCGCAGGCCGTCTTCGTACACGCCCGCCATTCGATCGGCGAGCAGTCGAAAGCCCTCCACATCGAAGATTTGAGATCCGATGTGCGCATGCACGCCAACGACCCGCGCGCGCTCCACCTGCTTGAGCCGCAAAAAGGCCTCCTCCACCTGCTGGCTGGCGAGATCGAAGCCGAACTTGGAGTCCTGCTGCCCTGTGGAGATATAGTCGTGCGTATGCGCCTCGACACCTGGCGCTACCCGGACCAGGACATCCACCGTGCGCCCTGTTGCCTGAAGGATGTCGTCCAAGAGGTCGATCTCGTCGAAATTATCGACGATCACGGCCCCGATGCCACTCTCAACCGCGTACTGCAGTTCTTCCGGGGTCTTGTTGTTGCCGTGCATGTGGAGCTTGCTCGCTGGCACGCCTGCCGCAAGAGCGGTATACAACTCGCCGCCGGACACCACGTCGATGCCCAAGCCCTCCTCGTGCGCGAGTTGGCACATGGCCATGGTGCAGAAGGCCTTGCTGGCGTAAGAAATTTGATACGGCACGCCTTCCTCTCGAAACACGCGGTGAAAAGCCTGGATGGTATCGCGGATGAGCCCCTCGTCGTACGCGATGAGCGGCGTGCCGAACTGTTCCACGAGATCCACCGCGCTCACGCCGCCGATGAGAAGATGGCCCTTTTCGTCTCGCGGAAAATGCGCGTCCACCTTCGGCCTCACGTCTAACAGGTGCTCTGATTTCACTCCGTCCACTCCTATCGTCTCTCTCTTTCACGACGCGCGGCGCCCCGACCTGTGCCAAGACCTGAATAAAGATTCAGACACAAGTATATACGTGCAGCGCCTCACTGGGCAACGGCAAATTGCGTAAAGCCCATTGCATAGCGGGGTCAAAGCTAGAACACCCTAGCGACAGATTCGGTTTGGAGGTGAGACCGTGCGCTGGAACCCCGTGGACTGGATTGCCTGGGCGCTCGTCGTCATTGGGGGCATCAACTGGGGCCTGATCGGATTTGCCAACTACAACCTCGTGGGCGCCATCTTCGGCGCCACGTGGCTCTCGCAGTTCGTGTACGCGCTTGTCGGGCTCGGCGCCCTTTGGCAACTGGTGGCTGTGCTCGTGAAAAGTCAAGCCGTGCGGACATAACACCAGTTGTGAAGCGCACAACGAGAAAAAGCCCTGGCAACCCGACGAGGAGCCAGGGCTTCTCCGTTCATCCCCAAGTGCTTAGCGGCCGACGCGCAAGCGGCGTTCGGATAACGACGACGTCCGCTCCATCTCGGCGTCCTCTCCGACGCTCGCCGCGTTCAGGGTGAGGCCGCGCGTCTCCGGCGCCAGGAAGAGACAGATCAAGAATCCGCCGAAGGTCACGAGCGCCCCCACCAGCATGGTCGGACCCACGCCATAACGAGCCAAAGCCCACGGCAAGAGATACGTGCCGGCCACGGCTCCCAGCCTGCTGATGCACGTGGTCACGCCAACCGCAGTCCCGCGCACCTCGGTGGGAAACAACTCGTTTGGGGCGAGCCATTCCATGATGTTCGGCCCGCCGGAAAACAGCGCGTACAGCAGAAAGCCGACGCCGATGACCCAGAGCGGCCCCTTCGGAAACAGCCCAAGGAGCAACATGCCGACGGTCATGACGGCAAACGAGACAATCATCGTTGCCCTGCGCCCCAGCCGGTTCAAAAACCAGAGCGCAGGCACGCAACCCACGATGAACAGCACGCTGATGAGCGCCGAACCGTACCCGGACGATCCGCTGAGCACGTGGTAGTCGTCAAGCAGCGTCGGGCCGAACGTCAACATCGCGAAGAGCGGCGCGACCGCGGCCGTGAAGAAGCCACTGACGTACAGCGTGCGCTTCCAATACGTGCGATTGAAGAGCGTCAGGTAACTGGTGCGCGTTCGCTTTTCATCTGGCACCGCGATGTGCTTCAGGCTGGCTCCCGGCCCGTAAATGTCGCGAAGCACCTTCAGCGCTTCGCGCGCCCGACCGTGCTGCAGCAACCAACGCGGAGACTCCGGGGTTCCGAGCCGCAAGATCACGAGCACGATGCCCGGCACCGCGCTCGACGCCAACATGTACCGCCATGCGTCCGGTCCGATGGGCAGAAGCCACTGTCCCACTAGATACGCGACCGTGGCGCCCACGTACCACGCGATGACCGTCACACCGAGCATCATGCCGCGGTGTTTGCGCGGCGCGAACTCGGTCAAAAGCGACGTTGCGATGGGATAATCCGCCCCGACCGCGATGCCGAGCACGACACGCAAGGCAAAGAGTTCCCAGGCGCTGTGCACAAAGAACTGCAAAACCGAGGCCACGATGAGCAACACGAAATCGATGGTGTACATGAGCTGGCGTCCAAATCGATCCGTCACGTACCCAAGCAGTCCGCCGATGAAGATGCCAATAAGTGCCGATGCCCCAATCAGGCCGCTCCACATGGCGTCGAGGTGCAGTTCAGGCGTCAACTGCGTGAGCGCCACGGCGACGATGCTCAGGATGTACCCGTCAAGAAAAGGCCCGCCCGACGAATAGATAGTGAGCTTCAGGTGAAAAGGGCTCCACTTCGCATCTTCGACCGGATTGGCCGGCCTTGTCGCTTGCAGGTCCATGGTTTCCCCCCCTCAAGGTATGGCGATCTCGACTGCGCCACCTGCGTAAAAGCGGACACAAAGCCGCGAGATCGCACGAGGGGGATCCGCAGATGAGGTACACCAACGAGGCTCACCGGTGGGAAAAGCGAGGAGAAGAAAACGGCGATACATGGCATCGTCCCCTTTCCGTGCGCTTACGAGGTTAGCTGACGGGTTAGGGCGGAAAGGCGCCCCACGACCAAAGTCGTTTCACCCCGAGAGTTGGGTCCCCCGTTTCCTCCGAAGGAGGAATTCAGCGCTGCCGCTTGTATCGCGATGCGATATGCGATGTACACGTTACGATACACGAAATGTGAGAGGAACGCAAGGAGAAGGGAAATTCTTGGACGTCCGCCCCGGGCGGCCACCGCGAGGCCACCCAGCGCGGTGCCATGCGTCAGGTCGATGTCGGATTCTTGATGGCCGTGAGCACCGCGTCATAAGACGGATCGAGAATGCGAATGTCCGCCGACTTCGCGAGCTGTGCCACGAGTTTCGTCTCGCTTTCGGCATTTTGCTGCTTGATGGCCTGGATGATCTGCGACCGAACGGCCGACAGCGGCTCTACGTGTTCTGGCGTAATGGCCTGGCACTGCACGATGTCGTACCCGCCCTGCACCTTGAGCGGCTCGCTCACTCCGCCGGCCTTAAGTGCGAAGGCCGCGGAGGCAATAGAGGGTTGATCCGCCTTCAGCTCATCCATCGTGAAGGTTCCGAGCACCCCACCCTTCGCGCGCGTGGCCGCGTCGGTCGACATGGATTTCGCCACGGACGCAAAGGGCGTCCCAGACCGGATTTCTACAAGAGCCTTCTCCGCATCCGCCTTCGTCTTCACCTCGATGATGGCAATCTTGCGCGTCTCCGGCACCGTGAACATCGACTGGTTCTGCTTGTAGTACGACGCAATCTGCTTGTCCGTCACGTGGACCTGCGCCTCGGCGAGCTTGGTCGCGAGAATGTTGTCGCGAATCTGGCTCAGAAATTGCGCCTTCGTCATGTGGTTCTGCGCCAGGAGCGCATTCAGCTGCGCGTCAGACGTGATGCCGTTCTGCATCTCGATGGCGGTCAGTTGCTGATTGATTTCCGCATTCGTCGCCGTGACATGTTCCCTGGCTGCCGCCTGCTCAATCAAGGCATTGGCAATGAGCTCCTCCAGCATCGCCGATCCGGCGTAAGCCTCCGACTGCTGCGCGAGCTCCTGCCTCGTGATGGGCGTCTTGCCGACCATCGCCACCACCGAGCCGCCCCCATGCGCCGCGTACGTGCCAAACCAGACACCACCCAAGATTAGCGCGCCCGCGGCTGCGCCGACGATGCCGGAAATCCACCGTTCCTTCTTCAATTCCATCCTCCTTCAGTCTTTCCGCACCCTGGGCTGCACATCCCAGTTCAAGCAAGCCTATCACGCGGCTCCAAATTGCGCAACACGTGCTTCTGCACTTTTCCCGTCGCGTTCACCGGCAGGGATCGCGCGATGACGATCTGCGACGGCCGCTTCGGCTTGGCAAGGTGCGCCGCACAGAACGACTCCAGATCGGCGCGCAGCGCGTCCGCATCGACGCCGTCTGGCTCCTCCGGGACCACCCACGCGACGGCCCGTTCCCCGTAAAGCGGATCCGGAAGTCCCACCACGGCGGACCGCGCCACCGCCTCGTGCGCGTTCAGCACGTCCTCAATTTCCCGCGGCGAGATCTTCTCGCCCGCCCGGTTGATCATCTCCTTCGCGCGTCCGGTGATGTACACGTAGCCATCCTCATCCATGTAGCCGAGATCGCCCGTGTAAATCCATCCCGGGCCATAGCCGTAATCCGGCGCCGGCTCCATGCCCACATAGTGATGGATGACATTGTCTCCGCGGATGGCAATTTCGCCGAGCTCATACGGGGCGACGGGCTTGCGCTCTGCGTCCACAATGAGGAGCGACATCCCCACGGGCTTCCCGACCGATCCCGGCTTGCGCACGCCAGGCGGCAGCGGGTTGGTGCAGATCTGCCCCGCCGCCTCGGTCATCCCGTACGCCTCGATGACCGGAACCCCAAACGCCGCTTCAATTCGCGCGGCCACCGCCGGCGTGAGCGGCGCGGAGGCGGATCGCAGAAAGCGAAGCGTGCCGAGCGCCTCTTTTGGCGCCGGCCGTTTGGCGACGATCGATAAAATCGTCGGGACGCACGAGACCCAGGTCACGCCGTGGTGGCCAATATCGTCCCAGAACAAGGAGGCGTGGAATTTATCGCGCATGACGATCCGCCCGCCCGACACGAGTGTCGACAAGAGGACGATCACCTGGCCGTTGATGTGGAAAAGCGGCAGGATGCAGTAGGCCACATCCGAAGCCGTGAGCGCGTGGCTTCGAATGACGTTCTGCACGGCGGCCCACAGGTGTCCGTGCGTCAAGAGCACGCCTTTGGGCTCACCCGTGGTGCCAGAAGTGAACATGAGCACGGCTGGCTCTTGTTCCGAGGTGCCTTGTCGCGCCCCGGGTTCAGATGTCGAGGAGCGTTGCCAGATTTGAACCACCTGGCCTTGCGCGGCATCCATCTCAAAGCAAAGCCCGCGGTTGAAGCGGTGCTTGTGAAGCACCTCGCTCCACCGTTCACCAGCTGCGGGCGAAACGATGCCGTAATCTGCCCGATATCGCGCAAGCGCTCGTTCGAGTTCGCCTGGTGGCATCTCGCTGTTGGCTGGCACGCAAATGGCGCCGTGTTCCAGGCATGCGAGATAACCGACGACAAACGCATACGAGTTCGGCAGCGCCACCATCACGCGATGCCCGGGGTGCACGCCAATGGCGGATAGCTTGGCCCGAAGCTCCTGAACGTGTGCGCGGAGCTCGCCGCACGTATACCAGCGGCCGTCCCAGAGGACGGATCGCGATGGATCGGCGAGCGCTCGCGACAACGTGTTTTGCAGAGACGACATGAGAAACACCTCGATTTCATGATTTGGAATCCGCGTATCCAGGGCGTGTCATCCCGCCGCACTAGACGCAGCTTTGCGCGCCGGGGACTTTGGCAGACCTGTCTTTTCGCCGACGATGTATCCGACGAACGGAATCCTTCCAATGAGGTACGCGGCGACGCCGGAGCTCACGTAGGTCAGCGCAATCCAGACGGGCAGCATCGCGTACTGTACGGCAAGGGAGGCGTGAACCTGGTCCGCCAAGAGCTCCACGAAGCGAAGCGCGATAGGGTGAATGAGAAAGATGCCGAAGCTCACGCTGCCAAAAAAGCGGATGACTCGGCTCGCGCGTGGCATGCGCCCCTTGGCGCGCTGCGCCTGCCACTCCAGCCCCGTCCGCCAGAGCAAGAGCGCCACGGCCAAGCTGTAGGGCACCATGACCGGCTGCAGCGTGTCGACAATCTGTCCTCCCGCCAGGTGGAACACATCCCGGTTGAGAAAATAGATGCCAAAGAGAAGGCACCACATGCCAAGCCACGTCCAGAAGAGCGTACGCGCGTGCGACATGGCCCACGCCTTGATGCGCGGATAATAGATGGCGAATAACGCCCCTGCGATGAACCAGAACTCGTACGTGAAGATGTCGCGATCCCGATATCGCACGAGGATGCGGAGCCACTCAGGCAACTGATATACGTTCACGAACTGCAGCGAGGCCTGATTCCAGATCATGATGCCGATCTCGACGAAAAAGGCGGCCGCGACAATCGCCCGATGATGCCTCTCCGAGCGCTTGAGCCAGCGCACCATGAGCGGAAACACGACGTATAACTGCATGGACACGAGCAGAAAATACAGGAAATATTGATTCGCGGTGGCCAGGCTTGTGAGGAACGTGTGGATCAAATACGGCGCGGTCCACTCGAACCCTTTGAGAAACGTCCCTTGAAACAGAATGTAAATGGCTGTCCACGCGATGTACGGAATGGCGATAAGCAGAAACCGTTTTTTCCAAAACGACGCGGCCGTGAACGGGCGGTCGTAATAGGTGTAGAAGAGAACGAGGCCGGTGATGAACATGAACGCTTCACGCGTGAAATGGAACGTCATCATCAGAATCCCAGAGGACACATCCATCCACGATCCGTCCGGGGTGCGGACGTTGAAACTCGACAGGACGTGTACGCAGATGACACCTAAGATGATGCAGGCCCGCATCAGGTCGACCTCGTAAAGATGTGGCTTCTTCGCCTGGGCCTGGCTCACCTGAACCCCTCCTCACTTGCACTTGAACATCGCATAGCTTACGGGAGCGAGCTTGAAGCTTCGTTGAAAAACATCAAAAGTTTATCAAAGCCTCAATGTCACCTTAACACGCTTTCGCCATCGTTGCCAAAGGCGGATGTCACCATGGTGCGTCAAGATGGTTGTGAAGTCATCCGGTTGCGGACGAGATGGGCGAAAAACTACGATTTTAAGGGCGATTTGAGATGAAAATGACAAGATGAAGGAAAAGACATCCTGGGGGGTCGTGGCGATGAAACGGCGCTGGCAAATGGGGTTTTTGGCATTTGCCCTCGTCGCAAGCGCGGCATGGGTTCCGGCGTCCATTACGGCGCGCGCAGCGGACGGAGACACGCCTGGAGCGTCCGGCCAGGCGGCGTACACGGCGTCCACGGACACGGGTTCCCCATCTTCAGACGCCTCGCCGACGGAGTCCGGCGTGGCGCCGAATCCGGTGCACGCGCCCGGCAACCCGGCGGGGAGCGGAACGGATGCCAATTCGAGCGGCTCGACCAACGCGCCGAACGCGCCCGCGCAAGATCGCGTGGTGCGCGTGCTCATCATCGGCTCGTCGGTTGCGCGCGGCTGGAAGGATCCCAAGGGTGGAGGCTATCTGCATCGGACGTTTTCGGCGCTCTCCGCGCTGACGCCCATCACGTATGACGTGATCGACAAGGCGGAGCCGGGCAAGGGTGTGCTGAGTATTCGAAATACGTACGTGACGTGGCTCGAGACGTATCATCCGCAGATTGTTTGCATCGCGTGGGGCGGCCTGGATGATTTGTATCAACACACGCCGTTTCGCGTGTACGACGAACAAGTGCACTGGCAAATCCAAGAGGCCCTTGACCATCGCGCCATCGTGATGCTGGTGACGACGCCCGTGTCCAAAGCATCCTATACCACTTACCGGTCGGCGCAACAGGCGCTCATGGAGAGCGAGATTCAGGTGGCAGACAGCTTCCACAATCCGAATGTGTACGTCTTCAACTTGTTTGACCAGATGAAGGCGTATCTTCAGGCGCACCACGAAAGCATCCAGCCGCTCATGCACGACAGCTGGCATCCCAACGCGAAGGGCCATGCGCTCGCGGCCGAGCTTTTGGTGAAGGACCTCTTGGGGAAATTCCCAGTTACGGCGCCCGTATTCAAGGTGGACTCGTCCTCCTCGCCGGATCACACGGAGGACCCATCGGCATCCTGAAAGGATTTCGACAGAGAAGCGCCTGACGCGGGCGCTTTTTTGATGATCGGAATCCCGGCAGCACGCTGACCGTGGCAACCCGCATGGAGGGATCCTCGCGCTGCGGAAACCTCACGTCTGCTGTGACCATGTGGCATCCACTCGGGACTGGGGATAGGACGGATCCTTGTCCGATGGCGAAAAACGGTATAATAAAGGACACAACGTCACACGAAGTGAGGTTCGCGGCATGCCCACCAAAAACACGAAAAGGCGCCGCGTCGCGGCGTCGCTCGGCGCATGCGCCATCGCCTGTGCGGTCAGCGCCTGCGGGACCCATCCTGCCCAAAACGCGCCCACGGCGCCCGAGAGCGCGCAGTCGGCGGCGCGACAGACGAGTCCTTATCCCCTCTTCTCTCATCCATCCGCGCAGCCGGTCGTCGCGATGGGCGTCGGCGGCTCCGTCGCGCACGGATGGGATGACAAGACCGGCGGTGGCTATCTGGTGCGGGCGTTTCAGGAACTGACGAAGACCGGCCCCATCACCTTTCAGTTCATCAACAAGTCCATCGAAGGATACGGCCCCACGCAGATGGCGGCCAAGTATCCCGAATTTCTCCGCGAAGTCCATCCCCAGGTAGTCGTCATCTCGTGGGGCATGTTGGATGACATCGCCAACAAGACGCCCATCTCCGCATTCGAACAGGCCGTTCAGTCTGAAATTCAACAGGCCCTCGCTGCGCACGCGGACGTGATCGTCGTGACGCCGCCGCCGACCGGCGCATCCTACGGCCACGACCAAACGTCGGAGAGCCAGCTCGTGGCCGACGAAATTCGGGTGGCAAAGCAATTCAAGACGCCGGACGTGATTGTCGTGGATCTCTTTAACCAGATGAAGCGCTACCTCGCGGCCCATCACCAGTCGATTCAGATGTACAGCGCGGACGACTGGCACCCCAACACGCTCGGCCATGAATTGGCGGGATCGCTTTTGGCCCAGGATCTGCAGGGCACACTCGTGCCTGCCTCGAGCGCCAAACCGAGCTCAGGATGAGCACCTGCGCCAGCCTGTGCGCAATCCGCCGCGCCTAAGCTCACTCAAATCCCCACACCTCGGGCAGCGGAATGCCGTAGCCATCGGACAACTCGACGAGATCGGCCCACACCTCGTCGGAGATGGGAATGCCTCGGCGGCTGCGCGCAACTCGCTCCCGGTGCCGCCGTTCGCCAGGTACAGAAACGGACGGCGCGCCTTTCGCAAGCGGCGCATCATGAATCTCCTCGATGAGCGAGGCAATGCGCTGCAGGAACTCCTCCTGGCCCACGAAGAAATCCGGATGTAGCGCCAGATAAAAGAAACCGTTGCCTGGGGGCTTGCCATCGTCGGCAACATGAAACCTCGTACGCCGCTGCCTCTTTGGCGCTCACGAAGCCAAGCGCGTGGTCCCCGTCCAGCACGGCCGTGACAGGTCCGGTGCGAATCCACGCCAGATGCGGCTTCGCATTGATTTTGCCGCTTTTCAATCCGTGCACATACCACGGCAGACGCATGACGCCGTGGCTCGAAATCCCTCGGAGATCCGATTCGACAAGCGCGGTGGCGGACCAATCCGCGTCGCGCTTCGCCACGCCTGCGGCGGCAAAGCAGGCGCGCGCAAAAGCGTGCAGCGACGCGGGCGCGACGAGCCTCTGCAACCTCTTCCCACTCCCCAACGTCTGCGCGTCATTGCTCCACCGCCTGCGCCACCAGCTTGGCGTACACCATCGCACCGGTCGGATTCAGGTGAACACCGTCCGGCCAAAAATATTCCGGATGCCCTGCGCTCGCTTGATACCAGTTGACGAGCACCACATGCGGATAGCTTGCGGCAACCTGAGCCAGCGTCTGATTGACCGCGTTCTGCCACGGGCGCGGCACGCGCGTGTTGACCAAGATAATCTTCTGGACAGGCCCGAGCAATTGGAGCACGGAGACGAGCTGTTGTTTGCTGAAGGGCCCATTGGTGCCGAGTTCGAGGATGACGATGTGGCCCAATTCTCCTTTCGCCTTCAGCGCCTGAACCACCTGCGGCGCCTGATACATCTGGCGCCCGACCTGCCCGTCGCACACGATGCCGGGCAGGAGCTTCTGCAGATCCGCCTCCACGTCGATCATGACCGAGTCCCCAATCGCCGTCACACCGACACCTGACGCCTTCTTCGGCTTGGTGGCCGCAATCGTTCGCACAGTCCCGGTCCGTGGCGTGGCAGATGCCTGGGTTGGATGAGGCCCGGTTGTGGAACCCTTTGCCTCTTCACCACCCGGGGCCGCATGCGCGTCACGCGCCGAGGGCGTTTCGCTCGATCCGGCCGCGGTCACCGGTTTCGCGTGCACCTTGCCCAGCGAGGCCACCACAGGATACGCCGTCATGCCTGCGCAGAACAGGATGGCGATCCCGGCCACGGCGCCCGTTCCATACATCATGCGGCGCCGCCCGCTGCGCACGCGTCTCGTGCGGTACACATCTCGAACGACGCTGCTCTCCGCACGCCGACGCTTGCCCAGGCGCCGAATGGGCTCTTCGACGATCCGCCAGGAAAGCGCCGCAATCACCACCGCCAGCGCCACCTGCCACGCCGCGCGCAAGGGACTGAAGTCGTTCGCATCGATGAGCGGCGTGGTCAGAGCGATGATGGGAAAGTGCCAAAGGTAAATGCCATACGATCGCACGCCAATCCAGCGCCAGGGTTGGGATCCGAACGCGCGGCCGAGCAGCGTGCTGGGATGCGCCAGACAGGCTACCAAACCTGCCGTAGCGATGGAGAGAATCACCAGGCCGCCGCGATACAAAAACGGCTCGTACTCGTTCGTCTGCCAGATCATCCAGAGGATCGACAAGAGACTCAAGAGGCCGACGAGATCGAGCAACAGGCGGCGGCGAGGCGCGAGCGGGCGACTGAACGCGCTCGACGGCCACACAAACGCGAGCATCGCGCCGATGAGCAGCCCGAACGCGCGCGTGTCCGTCCCATCGTAGACGCGGGTCGGGTCCATACCCGGCTGATACAGCACTGCCATCCATACGGCCGAGGCGAGGGCAAGTCCTCCGGTGAAGGCAAGGATCCGCCCGCGCCGCTTCAAAAGCTTGAGCGCGAACAGGA
Source organism: Alicyclobacillus sp. CIJ1 (assembly GCF_057538885.1). NCBI lineage: Bacteria > Bacillati > Bacillota > Bacilli > Caryophanales > Alicyclobacillaceae > Alicyclobacillus > Alicyclobacillus sp. CIJ1. The sequence continues at coordinate 34,432 of NZ_BAAJPH010000147.1, forward strand.
GCAGGAGCGGCCAGATGAGGTAGAACTGCTCCTCTACGGCGAGCGACCAGAGATGCCCGAGCGGCGTCTGTCGGCCGAAACTTTGGAAGTAGGAGACTTTGTGAAAGATGAACCACCAGTTGCTCACGTAGAAGAACGACGCGACGGCGTCCTGAAAAAACTGCGCAAACTGCGCGCGATCCGCCAGGTATACCCAGATCATCACGGCGATGAGCATCACCACGAGCGCAGGCAAGAGCCGTCTCGCGCGCCGCAGCCAAAACTGTTTGAAATCGATGCGGCCCGTGTTTCGCCACTCCGACACGAGGAGATCCGTGATCAGATAGCCGGAGAGCACGAAGAAGACCTGAACGCCGAGCAGTCCTCCGGGAGCTCCGCCCCAATTGACGTGATACGCGATCACGGCGAGCACCGCAAGCGCTCGCAATCCGTCCAGTCCTGGCATGTACCGGCCATGCCCGCCCATCGGCTTTGGCATTGTCTGTAACTCCTCCCGTCGGCGCAATCCGTGTCGAAATTCCCCGTTTCGATTATATCTAGGTGACGATGCAACTGGGCGTTGTGTTTCATGGAAATTTGGCGACGCGGATGCGCCACACCAAAGAGGCGTGATCGACGGGATTCGACACGAGGCAGGGTCATCCCTTGGGCCGGAAGAAGACCGCCGTCAGGAAGGCGAATACAATGGCCGAGGAAATGCCCGCGCTCGTGAGCTCGAAGATGCCCGTGATGACGCCGACAAGCCCGTGCGCCTTGCCCTCGGCGATGGCACCCTGGACGAGCGCGTTGCCAAACGAGGTGATGGGCACTGTCGCCCCCGCGCCCGCGAAGCGCACGACGGGATCGTACAGGCCGAGTCCGCCCAGCACGGCGCCAGCCACCACGAGGATGGAGACCACCTGCGCGGGCTGAAGGCGAAAGGCGTCCATGAGAAACTGGCCGAGGAGACAGATGGCGCCGCCGACGAGGAATGCCCACAGGTAGGTCATGGCGTACTCCCCCCTGCTTCACAAGCCGCGCTCGGCCACTCCATGGCGACGGCGTGCGCGATGCACGGAATGGTCTCCTTCTGCTGATACGAGATGGGGGATAAGAGCGCCCCGGTTGCCACCACCAGCACGCGCCGGAGCTCACCGTCCCGAAGCCTGCGCTGCACATGGCCGTACGCCACGGACGCCGAACAACCGCACCCGCTGCCCCCGGCCAGCACCTCCGGCAAGTCGCCGTAGATGAGAACGCCCGCGTCGTGGTACCGATCCTGTGGGATGTTCACGCGGTGCTCCACCATGAGGTCGCGGAGGATGCGGGATCCGACGCGGCCGAGATCGCCCGTGAGGACGAGATCGTAGTAATCGTGCGGCAAATCGAAGTCCCGGAAGTGGCTGACAAGCGTGTCGAGCGCAGCAGGGGCCATGGCGGCGCCCATGTTGAATGGATCCGACAGACCCATGTCCACGACCCGGCCGATGGTGGCCCGCGTGACGACCGGATGCTCACCCTTGCCGTCATTTGGCGCGACGATGGCGGCCGCCCCGGCCGTCACCGTCCACTGCGCGGTGGGGGGCTTCTGCGCGCCGTACTCGGTCGGATACCGGTAGTGCTTCTCCGCGGCGGCGTTGTGGCTGACGGTGGCCGCGAGAACGTAGCGGGCCGCGCCGGTGTTCACGAGCAGCGACGCGAGGGCGAGACCCTCCATGGACGTGGAACACGCGCCAAAGATGCCGAGATAGGGCATGGCGAGGGTCCGCGCGGCGAACGAGGACGAGATGATCTGATTCATCAAGTCGCCCGCAATGAAAAACGAGATGGCGTCTTTCGTGAGGCCCGCCTTCTCGATGGCCTTCTGACACGCCTCGTCCAAGAGCGTGCGCTCGGCCTGCTCCCAGCTCTTCTGTTCCATGCGGATGTCCGCGTGCAACAGATCGAAGTCGTCGGCGAGCGGCCCCTTCGCTTCTGTCGGCCCACCAATGGCCGCCGTCGACAGGAGCATCGGTCGGTGCTCAAACTCCCAGCTCTGATGTCCCCTGAGCATGCTCTACCTCCCCGGCGCGACGAGCGTATGAATCAGTCCGATGAAAAAGGCCGCCACGACGCCCCAGACGATCACGGCCCCGGCCAGCTTGAACATGTTGGCTCCCACGCCGAGCACCCATCCCTCGCTCCTCGATTCAAGGGCGGCGGAGGCCATCGCGTTGGCAAACCCTGTAACGGGGATGGCCGTGCCCGCGCCCGTGAACTGCGCAATCTTGTCGAATACGCCGAGCCCCGTGAGCAGACAGGTGAGCGCGATGAGCACTGCGACGGTCGGATTGCCGGCGTCTTTGCGGCTGAAGCCGCACACGTGCACGAAAAAGTCGCTCACCGCCTGGCCCAGCACGCAAACCAACCCGCCTGCGACAAACGCGATGGCGAGATTTCTCGTCATGGGGCGAGCCGGTTCACGCGCCGACGCGAACGCCTGATACGCCTGCATCACGGGCGTCGCCCGCTTCAGCTGTGCCTTCGGCAATCTCGCGTCCCTCCCTAGTGCCGCAAGTACGGCTCCGTCTCGTTCAGCACGGACTCTATGCGTTTCGCCATGGCGGCGTAGTCCCGCTTGGCCCCCTCATCCTCCGTGGCGAGCGCGTACAGTTCCAGATCCGCTTGCGCCTTCTTCAGCAAGATGTGCGTCAGCTCGCGCGCCTTCGGTTCGGGCACCTGAATCCGGTCGTCGTACAGATCCACGTACAATTCTCCGGCCGCGTTCACCTGCGCCAGATACACGTTCTCCACCGCCACGCCGAGCTTGTCCAGTTCTCCTTTCAGCCATCTGCGGTTGAAGCCAATGGTAGCGAGCCCTTCGTCCATGATCTTCCCGTCCATGATCACGACCTGAGGCTGCGACTCGGCGGGCACCTTGAGCCCGAGGCGCTTCGGCGTCACCGGCTCCGCGTCCGGCTTCAACATGACGTTGACCGAACCGTTCGACTCCATGATGGCGAACTCCACGTCGGCCACCTGGAATACGTTCTTGGCCCGCAGATGCTCCAACAGTTCGTCCGTCGACATGCGTTCCTTGCGCAGGTTGTCCTCGAGGATCTTCCCGTTCTGAATGAGCACCCGCGCCTTGCCCTCGAGGATGTCGCGCGCCTTTTTGCTTTTGAGCGCGATGAAGCTGAGCAAAATCGGCAGCGCCGTGTACACGGCCATGGGCAACAACCCATGATACAGAGGCGCCTGCAACTGATCCGGGATGATGGCCGCCATATCGCCGATGGCGATCCCGACAATGTACTCAAAGAACGTGATCTGCGAAAGCTGTCGCTTGCCGATGAGCTTCGCGAACAGAAACATCGCAGCAAACGCGATGAGCGATCGGATCACGATGGTCAGCCACTCCGCCACCCGCTCACCTCCACCGACGTGAAGCGAGCCAGGGAGCATGCTCCCTGGCGCCAGCGAGGACTAGAACCCCTTGTACTGAGGCTCCTCTTGCTCCATCTCGGCGACCCGAGCCTGCAGTTGCTGCACCACCTGCTGCGTCTGCTGAGCCGCTTGCGTGTACAACTGCTTGGCCTGCTGATTGTCGGTCGCGAGCGCAAACGATTCGAGGTTCGCCTGCGCGCTCTTCAGGTTCGCGAGCGTCGTCTTCACCTGCTGCGCGATGGTCACAGGTTTCACCCCCCAATCTGGACCGTAATGTCTCCGTTCGAAGCCCGCCCGTATACATCGATGAAGTTGGAAATCCCGGGAAGCCTCCGAAATGTGGCTTTCTATTTCTTTTCGTTTATTTCTTTCTGTTTATTTTGCTATAATCGACGTTGTGACGAGATTTGCCGCGGCCATCGGTGCGCGCCGCCCCTGTAAGCGTTACACTGAAGACATGGGCTTATGCACAGTGACCCATCTCCTCCGGTCGCGGTCATGGAGGTCTGCGCCATGAAAGTCAGCCTGTTTGTCACCTGCATCGTCGACGCCGCTTTCCCGCGCGTCGGCATCGCCACCACGCGCCTCCTCGAGGCGAGCGGCTGCGAGGTCGATTTCCCCATCAGCCAGACCTGCTGCGGCCAGCCTGCCTTCAACAGCGGCTACGCCGACGAGGCCCGCCACGTCGCGCGCACGCTGCTCGAGGCGTTTGCCGACGCCGACGCGGTCGTGAGCCCGTCGGGATCGTGCGTCGGCATGATTCGGCACTACTACCCAAGCCTTTTCGCGGGCGATCCGGCCTTGGCTCAGGCAGCACAACGCCTCGCGGACAAGACCTATGAACTCTCCCAATTTCTAGTCAGCCACCTGGGCAAGGTGGATTTCGGCGGCCGCTTTCCGCATCGCGTCACCTTCCATCCCTCGTGTCACGGCTCCCGCCTCCTCGGCGTCCGCGACGAACCCCTCGAACTCCTGCGCCACGTGCGGGATCTGGAGCTCGTCGATCTCCCCTACGCGTGCGACTGCTGCGGTTTCGGCGGCACGTTCTCCGTGAAAATGAGTGAAATTTCGAGCGCCATGGCGGACGAGAAGGCGGACAACGTCGTCGCGTCGGGCGCCGAGGTGCTCGTCTCCACCGACATGGGCTGCCTGATGAACATCGGCGGCACCCTCTCCCGCCGCGGCGCCCGTGTTCGCGTCATGCATCTCGCCGAGCTTTTGGCGGAAGCCGCAGGCCTGACCGAGGAGGTGACCGCATGAACACCCAGTCATCGGTTCGAGACCGCGCCAAAATCGCCCTGCGCGACGACTTCCTGCGCGGCGCCGTTCACTTCACGACCGACCGACTGCGCAACCGCAAGCAGGCCGTGACCGAAGACTTCGGCCACTGGGAAGCCTGGCGGGATCGCGGCGAGGCCATTCGCCGGCACACCATCGAACATCTCGATTTCTACCTCGCGCAATTTGCGGACAACCTCGAGCGGCTTGGCGCCCACGTCCACTTCTGCGCCGACGCGCGCGAGGCGCTCGCCGCCGTGACGGATATCGTGCGCACCAAGGCCGCGCGCCGCGTGGTCAAGTCGAAGTCGATGGTGACCGAGGAGATTCATCTGAACCATCACCTCGAAGAGCTCGGCGTCGAAGTGGTGGAAACCGATCTCGGCGAATACATCGTGCAGCTCGCGGGCGAAACCCCATCGCACATCATCATTCCGGCCATTCACAAGACCCGCGAGCAGATCAAGGCGCTGTTCGAGGCCGACGGCGGCGAGAACCTCACCACGGAGACGCGCGATCTCGTCGCGTTCGCCCGCCGGCGCCTGCGCGAGATGTACCTCACGGCCGACATCGGCATCACCGGCTGCAACTTCGCCATCGCCGAGACAGGCTCGATTGCCCTGTTCACCAACGAGGGCAACGCCGATCTCGTCGCCAACCTGCCGAAGACGCACATCGTCTTCATGGGCATGGAGCGCATCCTCCCGACACTCGCCGATCTCGAGGTGTTTGCGCACCTCTTGCCGAAGAGCGCGACCGGGCAGAACACCATCACCTACCTATCGCTCATCACCGGCCCGCGCCGCGTCAGCGATGGGGACGGCCCCGAAGAGATGCACGTGGTCATCCTCGACAACGGCCGCTCGCGCCAACTTGGCGATCCCGACTTTCAAGCGGTACTCCACTGCATCCGCTGTGGCGCCTGCCTGAACGTCTGCCCGGTCTATCGACAGATTGGCGGCCACGCGTACGGGTCGGTCTATCCCGGGCCCATTGGCGCCGTGCTCTCCCCGCTGCTCGAAGGCGGAGAGGCATATCAGGACCTGCCGTACGCCTCGAGCCTGTGCGGCGCCTGTTACGAGGCGTGCCCGGTCAAGATCCCCCTTCACGACATGCTCGTCAAGGAGCGCCAGCGGTTCGTCGCCAAGACCGGCGGAAAAACGGGCGAAAAGGCGGCGTTCGCGGCGTACCGCGTCACGTTTGCGGATCACCGGCGCTATCTCGGCGCCATCCGCCTTGCGAGGCGCCTGCAGGGTGGTTTCGCGAAGGGCGGAGTCATTCGCGCGAAGATTGGCCCGCTCGCGGGCTGGACGGATCGGCGGGATTTTCCGGCGCTCGGCGGTCAGACGTTTCGCGAGTGGTGGATGGAGAGGAAGCGAGGGACGAGGCGTGGATAAAGCGAGCTTTCTGGCGAATATCGCGTCGCGGCTCGGAAGACCCACCGGGTCGGCGCCCGCCCCCCGCGACGCCATTGGCGTGCCGGACTTCTGGGCGCATCGTAGGACGAGCCACGAGGAGCGCGTGGCGACGTTCTGCGCCCGGTTCCAAGCGCTTGCGGGCGAGATCGTGCGGTGCGATAGTGAGGCGGCCCTGCTCGCGGCGCTCGACGAAGCGCTCAAAGCGCTCAACCCGCGATCCGTCGGCGCCTGGGGCAAACACGCCCCCTGGCCCGTGAACGTGGAAGAGGTCCTGGAGAAATGGGGAGCGCGGCGGTTTGGCGAGCAGCCGGTGCTGGACATCGACGTTGGCATCACGGGCGCGAGCTTCGGCGTCGCGGATACGGGAACCATCGTCGTGGAGACCGGCGGGGCGGCTGGCCGCACGGTGCACCAGGTGCCAATCGTTCACCTCGTGGTGATGCGGCAGAGCCAGATTGTGCAGAGCCTGGGCGACGTCATGGCCCGCCTGCGCCAGGGCGCGTCGGGCGATCTCGCCGCGTTCGTACACTTCATCAGCGGCCCAAGCCGATCGTCCGACATCGAGAACGATCAAACCATCGGCGTGCACGGCCCCGCCCGGGTGATATGCTTTTTGCTGCAGGACGGCGCAGACGGAGCGTGATGGGCGTGCCGCACGCCTGGCTCGTCACGCGCGCAAAAAGGGCGTCCCTCGTACCACCCGTACGCGGGACGCCGTTGCCTCAGTCTTTTTCCGCCCTCACGACCTTTACACCCACCGCTTCAAACCGCCGCACGTCCTCGTCCGGCGTGTCGGCATCCGTGATGAGCACGTCGATCTCGTCCACATCGCCGACCTTGGTGAAGTCGCGCACCTGAATCTTGCTGTGATCGGCGAGCAGAATCAAGGTGTCCGCAATCTCGGCCATTTTTCGCTTGACCCGGGCCTGGAGCGCGTTGGACTCGGTGAATCCGTGATCGACGTGCACCCCTTTACAGGACAGGAACGCCTTATTCACGTGAAACCGCTCAATGGTTTCTTCCGCCATCGGCCCCACATACGACAACGAGCTCGCACGGAGAATTCCACCCGTGGAAATCACTTCGATTTTGTCCTTCGAGGCGAGTTCCAATGCGATTTTCAATGAATTCGTCAGCACCGTGAGTGGCATGTTGGGCAGCGCATTGGCCACGTGCAGCGCCGTGCTGCTGGCGTCCAGGATAATACTGTCGCCCGGTTCCACATATGTGAGAGCGATTCTCGCGATGGCCATCTTCTCCGGCACATGCTCCGACTCGCGCACCAGGTACGAGGTCTCTGCAGGCGTGTCGTCGTCAACGCGAACTGCGCCGCCGTGACTGCGGCGCAGTTTGCCCTCCATCTCGAGAATGTGCAGGTCCCGCCGCACGGTCTCCTCGGTCACGGAGAACATGCGGCTGAGCTCTTTGACGCGGATACTACCGCGTTCGTTCAGGTGTTGGAGAATCGCTCGCTGTCTTTCAGCTGGGAGCATTGGCAAAGTTCACTTCCTTAAGCGTAGGTCCCTGAGAGTAAACAATGAGCGCTAGGTCATTATACACGAACAAATCTGTTTTGTGTTGTTTTATTTTTGTTTTTGACCGAAAAAATAAGCATCGTCAGAGATGAGCACGAGTGCGGATTCTCGACAACACGGGCGACAAGAGGCCAGCTCACGGCGGACGGGCGCGAATTCGTACCCAACGGCGCGAAAAAGCCCCGCCATGATTGCGGGGCTCTGCAAGCGAGAACTGTCAGTGTTCGATGTGCGCTTCCAAGAACCAAAGGTCCTGATCTAACTGCCTCGAGACCTCTGTGAACAAGTCTGCGGTGTCCGGGTCGTGCTCTTCCGACTCCTCGATGAACTTGCGCGCCTCGTTCGCGACGACGGCCCAGCGATCCGCGAGGGCCTTCAGCACTTCCACGTCCTTCGTGACGGACAGGTCCCATTTCGGGAGCTTCGTCTGGGCCGCGAGGTCCTGGATTGGCAGCCCCGCCACGCCGCCGAGCGCCGTCGCGCGCTCCGCCACGTCGTCAATGGCCTCGACCAGGTGAGCGGCGAGCGTGTCGAGCATCTCGTGATACGACAAAAAGTGAGGACCGCGGACGTTCCAATGCGCGAGTTTCGTCTGGTTCCAAAGATCCGTGAGATGCACGACGTGCGTGTTGAGGAGCTCAATCATCCGCCTTTTGACGTCGTCAGCGAGATCGATACGCGTGCGCTTCAACTGGGAGACGTTCGTAGCCATAGGACACCTCCATTGGAATAGGCTTGTGTCCAGTATACCCCAACGCGTCCCACAACCCAAGGTTTCCGTATTCATGCCTCGATGAGGCGTAACCATCGCGCCACAAGGGGCGTGGTGCTCGCCTGGACCAACAACGTGATCAGCACGGCCGTGGCTGCCACCTGTGTGAAGACCTGCGCACCCGGGATCCGCGCGCCCTGCACCAGACCAGCGAGCGCAATAGCGATGGTCCCTGTCTCGCGCACCCAGAAGAAAAAGGCGATTTCGCGCCAACTCCACTTCGCCTGCCGATCCGGCAAGAGACTTGCCAGCACCGTCAGCGGGCGCGCGACAAGCATGAACACGGCGACCACGATGAGCGCGACCCCCATGTGTTGCGCCAACAACCGCAGGCTTAACTGGCTGCCGAGCGAGATGAAGATCAGCATGCGAAACTGCAGCGACATTCCGTCTACGAATCCCTCGAGCAGCGCGCGTGCCGGCTCTTCCACCCTCGGCCATCGCTTGGGCGCATGAACGAGAGCCATCCCGGCCACAAAGCTCGCCATGAAGCCACTGGCGCCGAGTTGGGCGGCGCTGGCATAGCTGCCAAGCGCCGCGAGCACAAGATACAGCGAGCGGCCCCCCGGCGTGGGAGGCGCGTACCGGCTGATGAGCCATGCAGCAGCAAGCCCAAACGCAGCGCCAATCACGGCTCCCCCCAGGGCGAGCTGCGCGATTTGCCCGACCAGATCGCCTGCACTCACGTGCGTATCGGCGCCGGCGGCCATCACCCGGCTCAGCACCAGCGCCGTCAACATGGCGCCCGTGGCGTCCGTGAAGGCAGACTCGGCGATCACGGCCTGCGCCACCCGCGCGCGGATGGACAGGCGCTGAAAGATGGGCACGAGCGAGGCGGGATCCGTCGAGGCGAGCAGCGAGCCCAAGAGGAGCGCCGACAGCATGGGAAGCCCCAGGGCGGCGTGTGCGGCGACGCCGACGACCGCGGCCGTGATCGCCAGACCGAGCGTGGCGAGAAGGAGCACGGACAGCCAGATGCGGCGCAGAACCTGAAACCGCATTTCGAGCCCGCCCTGAAACACAATCCAAGCTGCGCCAAGCGAGAGGACGGCGTCGTGAAACGCCCCGCCTTCGGGGATGCGTAGCACGTCGAGCGCCGAGGGCCCGAGCAGGAAGCCTACGAGGACGTACAGCACGATGTCGGGCAGGCGCAACCGCTCGGCCAACCGCGAGGCGAGAGCGCCGGACGCGAGCATGACAAAAAGCGCGAAGAGGTACGATTCCGCAACTTGCAGGGGATTCGACGCCATCGAGCACCTCCAAAACGCGAAAAGGAGCCTGTCGTTTGACAGACTCCACCTGTGTTCTCGCGAAATTCAGTTCGGACTCGCCAAACGTGTCGGCGACGGTGCACTTCCTTTATACAGGAAAGAGGCGGCCTCGTCAACGGCTGAGCAGGAGAATTCCGGTGACGAAGAGAAAGAGTGACGTGGACGAAGCTTCGTGGTTGAGATCACCGAGATATGGGGTCTGTGAAATGAGCTTCTTGCACCTTCTGTGGACCATCACGGTGCCGATTGTGGTGGTCTGCGCCGCAGGCGCGCTTGTGGCGCGATACCAGGGTGTCGAGACGAGATCGCTCTCCACCGTCGCCTTGTACCTGTTGGCGCCGGCGCTCATCCTGTCGGCGTTGCCCACGGCCAACCTGCGTGGCGATCACGTCGTGCAAATTGTGGCGTTCACCGCAGCGATGACGGCGTTTTGCTGGTTGGCGGCGTGGATGGCGGGCCGCCTGTTTCGGCTGGATCATCCGACCTCGCGCGCGCTGATGCTGACGACCATCTTCAGCAACTCAAACAACTACGGGCTGCCCGTGCTGCTTTTGGCGTTCGGCACGCAGGGGTTCGCGCTCGGGACGCTCTACGTCATCCTTCAAATTCTCCTCGTGAACACCCTCGGCGTGTCCATCGCGGCGAGTGGGCGCGCCGAAGGCAGCGGCTTCAAGGCGCTGTATCGGTCACCGCTGCTTTACGCGAGCGCGCTGGGTCTTGCGTTGTCGCTGGTTCACCACGCCCTTCCGGGCGGCCTAGGCACGGCGGCCAAGCTGCTGGGAGACGCATACGCGGCCGTCGTGTTGCTCATTCTGGGCGTGCAGCTCGGGCGAACGCGCTGGTCTGCGGCCTTGCAGAGGGACGTATGGCTTGGCGTCGCGCTGCGCGTCGTCATAGTGCCAATCGCGGCGAAAGGGTTGCTCATGGCGCTCGGCATCCGGGGCCTGCTCGCGTCCGTCTTGTTCGTCGAGGCGAGCATGCCGGCCGCCGTCAACACGGTCGCGCTCGCGAGCCGCTTCGGCATGGCGGAGGAATGGACGTCGATGGTGGTGGCGGTGACGACCGCCCTTAGCTTCGTGTATCTGCCCGTCGTGATCGCGCTCAGCCACTGAGTTGGCGATTCACCAGGAGGACTGTGTTCACTCCATCTCGTTGGAGAGTCGGAGTAAATGCGGGAACTGGAGCGCGGCGGTTTTTCGTGCAGCTCGCGCAAGTACCATCGACAGGAGACCTACGCAAGCGGTGGAGGCAGAAGCCAGCACAGCACAGGCATACCAAGGAAGGCGAAACATGAAGGTACCCGCGACCAGCGTATAAAGGGCCATACTTCCCGCACACGTAAGAAACATTCCTCGAAACTTCATGTGATAAATCCGAGCCACTTCTTGAGCAGAGAAGCCAAAATGGCGAAGGATCCCGAGGTCCTTTCGGGAACGGCGTAGATCGCTGCGAAAGGCAAGCCATGGGCCAAGGTACGTAGCCACGACCGTCACTAGGATGAAGCCGAAGGCCATTCGAGCCGCGGTGCGCCAAGTGGACGAGAGTTGCTGAAACGCCCCCAGTGCGTACGCAACGTTGTAATGGTGCGCTGTGAGAATGCGCGCCACTTGGTCGACATCCGTCAAATGAGGTATATACACCGCGACGGATGCAACGGGCTCAATCCCGAAATCCTGGCCTCGCTCAAGTGCGCGGATCACGCCCGCAAAAGGCTGGCCGAACGCGCGTTCCAAAATGTTGCGGTACGTGTCATACGACACAAATAGTGGGCGACCGTTGGGACTGTCCGCATTCCATGCGGAAGACAGCGTCATGAGCGGAGCATGCCTCGAAATCGGTTCGACCCGTGAAAGGGCCATGGGAATACGCTGATCGCTTTCATAGCCGCCCTGCGTTTGACGCACGACGGGAACGTAGAGAATCAGGCGAGAAGCCGTAGACGACGTGGTATACGCGGTGTCATCGCGCACCTGCGCAAGGCCAAGGAGCGATGCGGCACCCGGATCCACAGATTCCACCCAATCTGCGCGCCCTTCGGAATCGGTGATGCCGAAATTGATTTGATAGACATTCCAGGCCCGGGCACCCGCGTCGGACAGCGATTGATCGAGGATTTGTTGAATACGCTGCCGATCTTGCCACTGGACGTGACGCGGGAGCTCCTGCTCGCCTAAGGATCTGGAGTTTACAAGGATCACGTGAACGGCGGTGTTCGTCACAAATTGGCGTTTAGCATCCTGAACGACGCGCCATGCAAATAAACCCATTGTCGATAGCGTGAGGGCGGCGACGAACAAGGTTGCGGCGGCAAGTCGAAACTGGATCGGCGCTTTGGCTCGCATCATTCGAGCCGCGCTGCGCAAGATCTTGCTATCACTCCACATCAAGTACGCCTCCCCGCAGTTGCCACCGTACAGGCTCGAATTGCGACGGTATCGGCGCGTGACTACAGATGACCATCGTCTTGCCCGCACCTTCCCGCGCCAAGGTCTCCCAAACTTGCTCCGACGCCATCGCGTCGAGATTCGAGGTCGGTTCGTCCAACAAGAGTACATCGGAAGGCGGCAGCAGTGCGATAGCAAGTTGAAGTCGCCGTCGCTCTCCTCCCGAGAGCATACCGACCCGCGCACGGCAGTGGTTCGCGATTCCGAGGTCAGCCAAAAGTCGGTGCGCACGCTCCTCCCATCTCTCTTGCAGCCGCCTGGCGGCCGCTTTGAGACGCATATGATGCCAAACCGTCAAAGTGGAAAACAGAAGAAAGTCTTGAGGAGCATACTCAAGGCGCAAGGTGTTCGACACTTGTACCGCCCCGGAGGTTGGGTGTTCGTAGCCAGCCAAAATTTGCAGAAGTGTCGTCTTTCCGGAGCCACTCGGCCCCGCGATGGCATACACCCGCCCCGTCTCCAATGTGACCGTAATTCCGCTCAAGATTTCGCGACCGCCATAGCGCTTTCGGAGGTCTTGCAAGACGATCATCTGTGAATCGCTCCGCTCTTGCCTGATTCACTCCAAAAAACGGTCTCGATGTGACCCTTACAGTCCAATCGAATGCCGTTTTGTACCCATTGAAACCCCTCAACGTCGATGGCACCGCCAATTCGTCGGCCGTCCCGCAGCTCATACACATCTGCGCGCGTGGTCAGCGAATTCTCATCTTCATCAAACTGGACGAGTATCCCGTTCGGTGTGACGAGATTGACTTCGCCCTCAGGAAATAAACGCGATCCATAAACCAAGCGATGACCTCTCACGGTGAGCAAGTCACCTTGACACGCAAGCAACGGCCCCTCAGCCCATCGCGTCGACACCAGAACGGGACGAGCATTGAGACGCGTCCCGTCTACGCGGTATAACCACACGCTTCGATCTGGTCGGATCACGGTATAGTAGAGATCCCTCCCTACCAGAGCGCCTTGCTCGATGGCGCCGTCCACGTATTCAAACGGAAGCAACGCTTTGGAATCGTCGTCCCAGCGCACAATGTGGCGCCACACTTCGATACCATCGTCGCGATAGTGAACCAAGAGAAAGAACGTCATCCGTCCGTTCGTCGCAAGTGGAAACACTGCCTCGTGTGCTTGATCCGGAAGCACATACAAGGTCTTCACCGTTCCGTTGGCCAACCGCACGATAGAAAAATGATTCGTCAGACTGTTACCGATGGTGTACACGTCAGAGGGCGTCGAAAAATTGTAAACGAACTCGTTGGGCACGTTGGTCCAACTCACGGCGGCTTTATGCTTTTCGTCGTACAGCACGAACCGCTGATCCACCGGATCCTCAATCACGTGTTCGTCATCGTTCGATGGCTTTGGAATGACGACGGAATTCTCATAGGCAGGCTGAGACCCGCATCCCGTCGTGATGAGCAATGCTCCGCAAACGGCGAGCAAGACAGCCGCTCGCTCCTTCCATCTTCGGATGCGCTTCATCGATCACACTCCAGCGCTGATGGTGTAGGTCTTCGGATCACCGGCAAGTTTCACGCTGGCCGTGTTGACCGTCACAATCGATCCTTGCCGGTAATCGACCGCTGGACCGATGACCAGGTTGCCTCGGTAATCCGATTCCTTGGCTCCATTGTTGTTTGTCCAGTACTTCGACGGCGTTCTCACAGTTTGCCACGAAGACGAATACGAAGCACTTGCTGAATCACCAGAGACGCCCATCGAAATGCCTGTCATCCGCTTGAGTTTCGCCACTTCAACCTCCCAAATTTGCACAGAATCAAGTTTGATAGATGCTGAGGATAGTCTACGTGATCGACGCAAGGAAGTTCGCTAGCATTTTGCTAGCAATAGCAGTTCCGAACATGGGATATTGAACAAGAATGTGTAGACTTGAGAAGAAGCACCTTGCGTGGATGGTCAGGAGCGTGAACCCATGCGTATCATCCTGTGCACAGACGAACTGTGTCTCGCGCGCATGCTTGCCATCGTGCTGGAGGGATGTGATCTGCGGACGTGCAGGACGACCGAGCGCGTCATCGCGCTCGCTGCAGCATGTTCGGAAGACGTCTTCATTGATGGAGCACTGAAGTTGAATGATGGATTCTGGGAGATGTTAGAGTCTTCTCCGCGACACCGACTGCACTACGTTTTGGTTCGATCGGCACTCACCGAGCGCGACTGGCAACGGGCCCGCGCTCTTGGCGTGTCTGGATTTCTGACCGACCCGCTTTCGGCGATTCGCACGTTCATCGGCGGTGATGCACAGACTTTTCTTAAGCGATTCCGCGTGCCGGACGGCCTGCCCTCGCTTCCTCCTGTATCCGTCAATCTCGGACTCGGGGTCCACTACAAACAGAACGAACGCTGTTTGCTCATTGAACATCGCTTGGTTCCGCTTTCCGAGATGGAGGCCAAGTTACTGGATCTCCTCATAAATCGCGAGGATGAAGTCGTGAGTCGCGACGAAATTGCTCAAGCTCTTTGGCAAGGGCACGTCAATCCGAAGGGTATCGCCAAACTCGTGTCACGCCTCCGCTGCAAACTGGGTCCCGCTGGGGTACTGGTACAGGGACTGCGCCAAGGGGGCTATGTCTATCGCCGTACGTCGGCACGGTAAAGCCAAGGGCCTGGCCCGTCCTCGCCATGCTCGTCCGTGTACTAACTCTGGATGACAACCGCCTGTATTCGGGAACCAACGCATTCAGATCTCTTGCCCCCTCTCAGCTTGGATCGACCAGTTCTCCGCGAGCCACGCACTAATAGCGCGCACCACGGCTCAGCCCCTTGTTCGCGGGCGAGATACCCTTTCGTCGCATGCAGCAAATGCATACGGTTGGCGTGTTGTACCATGATTTCTGACGTCCACGCGATTGGCCGAACAAAGCGAGCCATCCAAGGATCCCCAACATCTGGACGCCACCCGTTCCTTAGACGCAACGCACAACGAGGCCAAGCGCTCGTCCTCCAGATAGACGACGGGTTCATCGGTGTCAGCAATCGTGAGGATGGCCCCAAGGATTTCGTGCCAATCACGCAAGGATGAAGCCGGATGCCTCGCCCAGGCGCCGAGCATAGGCGCCGAGCATAGGCGCCGAGCATAGGCGCCGAGCATAGGCAGTAATGTCGTGATCGGCTGGAATCCTCTGGCGCGAGGTATCTTTCATAGGACCAGCCGGCCTCACCACTCCATATTATCCCAGTCGATCTCGTCTGTGAACCCGACCGCGTCGGGTGTACACCCATGCTCGTCCGCGTATCGGAGGATGGAATTCACGATTTCCTGGTATTCTGGCCCCTTGGACGTCATTCGTTCGACCAGCGTAGGTAAGATGACGCCACGCCGCTCGGGGCGCTTCCGCACGAACTCGTCATCGAGGTAGTCAAGGTATTGACTGAAGTATTGGTAGGTCCACGGGAACTGGGTATTCAAGGCTTTCCGCAGGCGCTTAAAGCCGCTTTTGCTGGTGATCTCCTCCGCGCAGCGGAGCACGAGCGTCTGGAAATACCGCCCGTACACGATGTTGAGATCCATCTGATCCGCGTGTGCTCGAGATGTGATGGCTTCGCCATGGGGGCCCATGTAGATGAACAAGAAGTCGTTCAGAGCCGCCGTGACGAACAATGCCTCAGGATACAGGATCTTAAAGGCGAAACGAACGTTCTCTCGCGGCCCAATTCGGCCCCAGGTTCGCATCATCTCAGGCGTCAATCCGTTGTCGTACACCTCGACTTCGCGATGCCCTTGTAGGGCATGGCGAAGATCGTAGCACACCGCGAGAATGCGAAGGCGTGCCTCCTCCAACTCGGACCATTGATCTTCGTCCCCAGCTAATTTCCAAAGCGCTTCATACAATGTTTGAAAGTCTTCGGCATCCCCACTCACCTCAATGCCCAGGTGGTGAGGCGTGTTGACTGCTCTTAGCACGTTCATACCTCCGTCAAGCGCGATATCTTTGACCATGTGAGCATCGAATCTCTGCGGGTCATCCCGGACGCCTCCGGTGACTCGATGCCGTCCATGTGATAGATTCATCGTAACGTATCACACTCGTTGTGACAGCGCGTGAGTTACCCCAGTACAAGCCCCGATAATAGATGCAATCCTGGAAACGAAGATTCCTCTACTTACGTAGATTTCGTTTACAAAATGATAAACCTAACCCTCTTGATCCTCTTTCTGAACAGGATTATCATCGCTCTATCGATTCATGGCGGTCGTTTTCCCTATCCTCGTCTGGGCAAGGAGCGAATGATCGATGGAACAACAGTCCCAGTCCATTCTGACAGCGATTGAGGGGCTCCAGGGCCTCATTTCAGACCTGAGACAGGAGATCGAGCGGCGGCTCGATCGCGTCGAAACCCGCCTCTCAGCGGTTGAACATCAACTGGTGACGCAAGCTGAGACGTTGCGACGCCACACCGAGACGCTGGATGAGCACACGAATCTGCTCCGCGAACACGGGCGCCTGCTGGATGAGCAGTCCTTCACCTTGGCGCGCCATGAATATCATCTCACCCAATTGATTTCCATGGTGGCCACCACCAACACGATGTACGCCGGGCTTCGGTCCGACATGGTGGACGTGCGAGGCACGCAGGCGCAACACCATCGCATGCTCGAGACCTTGGCGGTGCGCGCGCTGGAACACGACTCCGAACTGCTCCGGCTTCGTCGAGCTCGTTCCGTGTGACATGTGAACCGCGGCGAGGAGGACGGTCTCATGCTCGAGGAAGACGTGATCGTCGGTTCGGACACGGACCATCCGCTGCCGGGGCGCCTGTCTCTCCCGGACGGCGAAAAGTGCGACTTGCCCGCCGCGCTCTTGGTCCACGGCTCTGGGCCGAATGACCGGGACGAACGCGTCGGGAACAACGCGCCGTTTCGCGATCTCGCCGAGGGTTTGACGGCGCGCGGCATCGCCGTGCTTCGTTACGACAAGCGGACCTATGTCTACCGCAACCAGATGCGCCGCCTCCCCTACATCACCGTCTGGGAGGAGACCATCGAGGATGCCTTGCGCGCGACGGCGCTCCTGCGCCACCACCCGCGCGTAGCGCCGAACCAGGTCTTTCTCATCGGCCACAGCCTGGGTGGCATGCTGGCGCCGCGGATCGACGCGGAGGGAGGGAATTTTGCGGGAATCATCATCATGGCGGGATCGCCCCGGAGACTCGACGAGGTCATGATGGACCAAAATCTCGCGGTTCTCAACGGACTGCGCAATCGGTTTGTGAAGCGAATCGCCGAGCGCCAGATTGCGAAGCTGACGGCTGAATTTTCGCGTCTCTACGAACTCAGCGACGAAAAGGCCAAGGCGACGAAACTCTTGGGCCGCCGCGTCTCAGCCTACTACTTCAAGGAGATGGGTGAACACCCGAGCGAGCGCTACCTGCAGGATTGGACGAAGCCCATTCTCATTCTGCAGGGCGACAAGGACTTCCACGTGTCGGTGGAGAGCGATTTCAACGGGTATCGCAAGCTGCTTGGCCAAAGACCAAACGCCACATTCAAGCTCTACGCGAACCTCAATCACCTTTTCATGCCGTCCGTTCATGGAGATATCCGAAAGGCGAAACAGGAGTACCGGGTGCCACAACACGTGCATCCGCAAGTCATCGAAGACATCGCCGACTGGATTCTCTCGATTTGCGCAGAACCTGACGCCAGCCATCGGCCATGAGGATCGCCGCGCCGCAAGGCGGGGCCAATGGAGAACGCGCGGAAAAGAGCCCGCCACATGGGCGGGCCGGTGGCATCGCTACCCCCGCCGCATGGTCACCACGCACTCCACGTGCGACGTCTGCGGGAACATGTCAAACGGCTGCATGTCCGTCACATAGAACCCGCGCGCGGCAAGGAGGCGGAGATCGCGCTCCAGCGTGGCGGGGTTGCAGGAGACGTAGACCAGCCGCTCGACGTTCGCCTCGGCGGCCGCCTCAATCGCGGCCCTGTCCACGCCCTTTCGCGGCGGATCGAACACCAGCACATCGGCTCGGTTGCCCGCTTCCACGAAGCTCGGCAGCCAGCGCTCGACGCGATCGACGACAAACTCCGCGTTCCGCACCTGGTTCAGCTTCGCGTTGGCGCGCGCGTCCTGGATGGCGTCCTCCACCTCTTCGACGCCCACCGCCCTGGCCGCGTGTCTCGCCAGAAGCAGGGTCATGGCGCCAATGCCGCAGTAGGCGTCGATCACGACGTCTGTCTCCCGGAGACCAGCAGCGCGCACCACGTGTTGGTACATGCGCTCCGCCATGTCGGCCTGGACCTGCAGGAACGACCGCGGCGACCACTGCACGCGCAGCCCGCAGAGGTTCTCCTCGAGGTGGTCCTCTCCCTTCATGACGTGAACGGTCGGTCCCCACACGGGCCCATGCGCGCGCGGCTGGACGGTCACCGCCACCTGCGCGACCTGCGGAGCGTGGAAGCGGCCGACGGATCGCTTGACAGACGGATCGTCCGTGGCCAGCGCGAACACCACCGCCATGTCGCCCGTCGCGTGCGACTGCCGGACGATGACGTGGTGGACAAACTGCGCCGTCGACCCGAGCGACGTGAGAAACCAGCGAGCGCGGCGGAGGACGTCGTCCATCGCCTCGGGAACGAGGAGGCACGTCTCCGTCACGGCCATGTCGTGGGAGCCGAGCTCGAAGAAGCCCATCTCCACGCGCTGCGCGGCCTCGTTCCAGCGCACGGGCATCTGGACCTGATTCCGATAGCGGTAAGGGGTGCGCGAGGTCTCGATGGGCCGAACCAGACCAGTATCGAGCCCCAGTCGCTCAGCCATCCGCCGAATCCGGGCCTCCTTCCACGCCGCCTGCGCCGCATACCCCATGTGTTGCACCTGACAGCCGCCGCACCGCGTAAACACCGGGCACCTTGACTCCATGCGATCCGGCGCGTCGTTCATCCGATCCAACAGTCGAGCGCGCGCAAATCGCTTCTCTACCTGCTCAATTCGCACGCGCGCGCGTTCGCCGGGTAACAAAAACGGGATGAACACCGTCATCCCGCGAATCTGGGCGACCCCGTCGCCGTCGTCGTTTTGGCGGATGGCCTCGACCTCGTATTCCTCGCCCGCCGCGACGGGCGGCGATTGAGCGTTCGCCATGGAAGCATCCCTCCGTCAGAGGCTCTTGATCTTCTCAATCAGCATCTCGTTCACCAGCGTCGGGTTGGCCTTGCCGCGCGTCGCCTTCATGACCTGGCCGACGAGCGCCGCCAGCGCGCGCTCCTTGCCGCCCTTGTAGTCCGCCACCGATTTCGGATTGTTCGCCACGACCTCGTCAATGATGGGCTGCAACTGGGCCGGATCGCTCACCTGCTCGAAGCCCTTCTCCTTGATGATCTCCGCCGCGCTCTTGCCGGTCTCCCACATCAGCTTGAACACCTCGCGCGCCTGCTTCGACGAGATCTTGCCGCTCGCGATCTCGCCGATGAGCCCCGCCAGATGCTCAGGCGGAATGGGGCAATCGGCAAACGTCTTGCCCTCGGCGTTCAACGCGCCGGAGACGTCGCTCATCACCCAGTTCGAAGCCTGTTTCGCGTCGGCGCCGGCCGCGATCACGGCCTCGTAGTACGCGGCCATCTTCGGATCGGAGGTGAGCACGCCCGCGTCGTACCGGGGCAGGCCCAGTTCCTCGACATACCGGCGGCGCTTGGCCGACGGCAACTCAGGCAGCGAGGCCCGGATCCGCTCGAGCCACGCGTCGTCGATGTCGAGATCGACCAAGTCCGGCTCGGGGAAGTAGCGGTAGTCGTGCGCCTCCTCCTTGGTGCGCATCGACACCGTCGTCTGAGTCGCCTCGTCGAAGCGGCGCGTCTCCTGGATGACGGGCTCACCGCTCTCGTACCGCTCGCGCTGCCGTTCGACCTCGTACTCGAGCGCGCGCTGCACGAACCGGAACGAGTTCATGTTTTTCAACTCGACCTTGTTGCCAAACGCCGTCTGCCCCACGGGACGGAGGGAGATGTTGGCGTCGCAGCGCAGCGATCCTTCCTCCATCTTGCAGTCGGACACGTCGCAGTACTCCATGATGCTCTTGAGCGCCTCGAGGTACAACCGCGCCTCTTCCGGCGAGCGGATGTCCGGCTCCGACACAATCTCGATGAGCGGCACGCCCGTGCGGTTGTAGTCGACGAGCGTGTGCGATCCGTCCGGGGCGTGCATCGACTTGCCCGCGTCCTCTTCAAGGTGCAGGCGCGTGATGCCAATGCGCTTCGTCTCGCCGTTCACCTCGATCTCGACGTACCCGTGTTCGCCGATGGGCTTGTCGTACTGCGAGATCTGATACCCCTTCGGAAGGTCCGGATAAAAGTAGTTTTTCCGGTCGAACTTCGACTTCTGGTTGATCTTGCAGTGGAGCGCGAGCGCCGCCTTGACCGCGAGTTCCAGCGCCCGCTCGTTCAACACCGGCAGGGTGCCGGGGTGGCCGAGGCAGACCGGGCACACGTTCGTGTTAGGCTCCGACTTGCTGTCGTTGCGGCAGCCGCAGAAGATCTTGGTGTCCGTCTTCAGCTCGACGTGCACCTCGAGGCCGATGATCGTCTCGTAGTTCATTCTGCCACCCCCAGCACCGGTTTCGGCCACGCGAAGTCGCGCACCTGCTCGTACGCGTGCGCCACGCGCAAAATGGTCGCCTCATCGAACGGCCGGCCAATGAGCTGCAGCCCCACGGGCAGCCCGTCCACAAATCCGCACGGCACGCTCGCGCCCGGCAGGCCCGCGAGATTGGCCGGGATGGTGTAGATGTCGTTCAGGTACATCTGCAGCGGGTTGTCCAGCTTCTCGCCGAGCTTGAACGCCGTCGTCGGCGCCGTCGGCATGGCGATCACGTCGCACGCCTCAAACGCCCGCTCGTAGTCCTGGCGGATGAGCGTCCGCATCTGCTGCGCCCGCTTGTAGTACGCGTCGTAATATCCGGAGGACAGGGCATAGGTGCCGATGATGATCCGGCGCTTGACCTCCATGCCGAAGCCCTCGCTGCGCGACCGCTCATACATCTCAATGAGGCTCGACGCTTCCGCGCGCCGCCCGTACCGCACGCCGTCGTAGCGAGCGAGGTTCGACGACGCCTCCGCCGGCGCGATGAGATAGTACGTCGCCACCGCATACTCCATGTGCGGCAGCTCAATCTCCACCACTTCAGCGCCTTCCGCCTCAAGCTGTTGAATGGCGCGATCGACCGCCGCCTTCACGCCCGGCTCAAGCCCCTCTTCCGGCAGGTGGCGCACGATGCCCACGCGCACGCCCTTGACGCCCCTGTCGATCCCGTCCGCGAAATTGGGCACCGGCTGGCGGCTCGAGGTGGAATCCAGCGGATCGTGGCCGCAGATGGCGTTCAGCACGAGCGCCGCGTCCTCCGCCGTCCGCGTGAACGGGCCGATCTGATCGAGCGATGACGCAAACGCGATAAGCCCGTACCGGGACACCCGTCCGTACGTGGGCTTCATGCCGAAGCAGCCGGTGAACGCCGCCGGTTGGCGAATGGATCCACCCGTGTCCGAACCCAGTGCGAACGGCACCAGTCCGGCCGCCACCGCCGCCGCCGACCCGCCGCTCGATCCGCCGGGCACGCGGTCCTCGCCGTACGGGTTCGCGGTCTTCTGGAACGCGGACGTCTCCGTGGACGATCCCATCGCGAACTCGTCCATGTTCGTCTTGCCCACCATCACGGCCGCGGCCTGCTGCAGCTTGTCAATCACGGTCGCGTTGTAGGGCGGTATGTAATTCTCGAGGATGCGCGACGCGGCCGTGGTCCGCACGCCCCGCGTGACGATGTTGTCCTTGGCCGCATATGGAACGCCGCGAAGCGGTGCATGCTGATACATCTTGGCGCGATCGATCCGGTCCGCCGCGGCGAGCGCCTGCTCCTCATCCACGAGGAGGAACGCCTTCAGACGGCCGTCAATCTCGCGAATCGCGCGGAGCGACTGCTCCACCCAGTCGCGCGCCTTGGTCTCCCCTGCCGCGATGGACCGGAGGATCTCCTTCACCGTCGGAGTACTCATGCGCCGCCCCCTCCTTCCAAAACCGCCGGAACGCGCACCATGCCCTGATCCTGATCCGGCGCATTGCGGAGCGCTTCCTCTCTCGACAGGCTTTCGCGGGGCACGTCCGGGCGCACCACATTCACCTCATGGAACGGGTGACTTGTCGGCTCCACGCCGTCCAACGAGACGCTCTGCAGTTTTGCGGCGTACTCGAGAATGTCGTTTAACTGGGGAACGAGTTGCGAGAGTTCCTGAGGATGAAGCCACAGCCGCGCAAGCTTGGCGACGTGACTCACCGTCTCATCGGTGATCTTCAATGAGCATCCTCCTTCTCCAGGGTGCCATTGGATGGTCATGAGGTTTGTCAGACGCAGTTCCTCTCGGGATTATAGCACAGGCCGGCCATGGATGCCGATTTTCCCCTGAGAGGCGCAGATGCGCCCGGTTCAGTCATGTCCCTCCTCGGGATCTCATAGACATAGAGCGAATGAAGGACCACATTTCAGGGAGGGGCCTATGACCTTGACCATGCATGACCTGCTCGTCACCCTCGCCGTCGTCATCCCGGCGTCCTTCATCGCCGGCCGGTATTCCAACCGCATCGCATTCTTTCACGCGCGCACGGAGCAAAAGCTCTCAGTACAGGAATTCCTTCGCTCGCGCAACTGACGCGCGCATCGCCGCGATTCGTCAGAAGGGGCCACCTCGCGAAGGCCATCGCGAGGTGGCCCTTTGTTCCCTCCTGTGTCCTCATGTGGACGATGCCTCATGCGTTTTCGGCGTTCAGCATGGTGAGAATGGGATCATTCGGAGCCTCGTCGTGGATGGCCGTAATGGTGACCCCGAGCACCTCCGGCAGATAGGACGGATCGTACATCGGGTTATTTTCGAGTTCTTCCCACGCATTTTCGAAGGTGTACAGGCCGTTTTGAATCTGAATTTCCATCTCGGCATCGAGCAACTTCTGGCCGTCCACGTTCCCGAACCGCTGTGGCAACAGCGAAACGTACATCGTCCCGGGCGTGGCCGGAATCTTGCTCTTCTTCGTCCCGACCGACGGCAGGTCGGCCTGCACTTGTCCAGAAGGCGTCACGGTCACATGGTGCGTTCCCGGCTCAGCCTTGAATCCGTGGCCGACAGCCTGGTTGGGCGGTTGCACGAAAATTTCGCCGTGATAAGACGGAGAAATGCTGATTTCGAGCGACGCGCCCGCGCTGGCCACGCTGGCGGACTGCTTGAGGGCTTTGGTGAATTGGGCGTTGAACGCTGACACCGTCTCACCATAGGTGTCGAAAAACGCTTGGTTGGGATTCTCTGATTCGAGATGGCGAACCAGCGTCTGAATGGACGACTTGCCGTAGTGCGCGATGAGATAGCATACCGCTAGCCAGTCCTGCAACTCGTAATCATAGGTCTCCTGACCGGACAGGATGGCGGCCTCGCTGCCCGTCAGAGGGACCAGTTGATTCGATTGGACAACCTGCAGAATGTCCTCGGCGTCCTGCTTCTCATCGCTCGCGAAATCGACGGGATTCTCGATGGCTTTTTGACCGTTCATCCCCATGTAGACCGCCATGCCTTCATTCATCCAACTGGGAATGTTCGAAATGTGCTGGTTGATGTCCACGTGCGTGAGCTCATGGGTCAACACGTTCGCCAAGTCCACGTCCGTAGGATTTTGGAACAACGGAATGACGACGGTGCTGCCGAGCGTGAAACCATTGGAGTCCTCGGAAAGACTGGACGCGTCCCCGGCCGACACCCCGAGCTGACGAAGTTCCGCTTGGTAGTCCGACGCATTTTTCACGAGGACAATGGTCGCCGTGTGGTTCACGCGAACGCCGAGAAAGTCGCGAATGCGCTGAATGGAATTCACACGATTGAGAAGATTTTGGATGTGCGTGACCTCGGACGAAGGAATGCCGGAGCCAAAGGTCACGATTTTCACCGGCGGTCCGAAGAAAAACGGAAGAGAGAAGTGAACGCCGGGTACGTCGGAGGGCGCGGATGCTGTCGCCTCCTTCACCGCTTTGCTACCATCCGCAACCGAAGCCGCCTGCCGATGCATGTCCAGGGCTCCGCTTGCCCCATCCCCCATTGCGCCGATGGTCCCGAGTGCCGCGAGACTTGCGGCCAAAAATCCGCCCATCCACCGACTCCGCATGTCCGAATCACCCTGTCGAATTCACGATGTATCAACCTATGTAAGCGATTGACAACCAAATCTACCTTCGCTGCTATGATTGTGGCAACGGAAAAGCTGAATCGTCAATATGCAATTTTGCAAGACACGCCAGACAGGAGAGAATGTCCGCCGTGTGTAGATAGAGTATACCGCCACTTGGTTACAGCAAGATGACAGGAGTGATAAGAATTGATTTATCATTCATATACAAAACATGTATTTCCCTTATCGCCTACTTCGAGGCATGATCATGGTGCCGGGGCAATCGCAAAACCCGTTTGGCACAGGCGTGCACACCGGGGCGAGCTCACCGATGTCCGCGGCGACCCCCATCGGTGAATCGCCTTCGCACGCGGGCGGTTGTCCACGGCGAGGCAGGCGCCTCCATCGCGTGGCCACCGAAGCGGCGGGAGAACGAGTGGCCAAAGCGCGGCGAAAGGCAGCATGTCGGGGACGAACACCGCAACCCATCCTCAATTTCGGGCTGGCAACACGCCAGCCCGCTTTTTTGCTCGTCGAGTGAGCGTGAAGTCCTGCCTGATCTACGAGGCTCAGCGAAGTCCCGCCTCGTCCACGAGGCGCAGAAACGCCGCCTCGTCCCAGATTTCGAGCTTTGCGTCCGGATGAGTCCGCAAGATCTCCTGGGCTTTGGCGAGCTTCGATCCGGCTTTCTCCCCCGCGATGAGCACGTCTGTCTTTGCGCTGACACTCGAGGCGACCTTGCCCCCCATCCGCTCAATCCACTCCGTCGCCTGTTTTCGATCCGCCGCGTGAAGCACGCCGGTCAATACCACGGTCTTTCCGGCGAGCGGGCCGTCCGACACCTTCTGCGGGCCGAGATAGACCATGTTCACACCCAGATCTTTCAATTCCTCAATCAACTGGCGCACGCGGGGCGTATCGAAGTACTGGCGGATGCTCTGCGCGACTTTGGGGCCGATGTCGGGGACCGCCATCAACTCCTCCTCAGTTGCGGACATGAGCGCGTCCATGGTCCCGAAGTGCTCCGCCAACGTCTTGGCCGCTTTCTCGCCCACGTGCCGGATGCCGAGTCCAAACAAGAGGCGCTCGAGCGAGTTTCGCTTGCTCTCCTGGATATTGTGCAACAGCTTATCGGCGAGCTTGTCGCCCATCCGATCGAGCTGAACGAGATCCGACTTTCGAAGGCGATACAAATCTGCGTGCGTCCGTACCAGCCCGCGCTCCAAAAGCACCGTGATCCACTGCTCACCGAGGCCCTCGATGTTCATCGCGTCGCGCGAACAGAAGTGGATGAGCCCCTCGCGCAGGAGAGCCGGGCAGTCGGGGTTGATGCAGCGCCACGCCACCTCGCCGTCGAGCCGCACGAGCCTGGATCCGCACTGCGGGCAGGTCTCCGGCATGCGAAATTCGGGCAGCGGCTCGGTGCGCCGCTCGGGGAGTGACCGAATGACCTCGGGAATGATGTCTCCCGCCTTCTGCACCACAATGACGTCGCCCACGCGGATGTCCTTCTCGCGCACCAAATCCTCGTTGTGCAGCGAAGCCCTCGAGACCGTGGTGCCCGCGAGCTGGACGGGATCGAACACAGCGGTCGGCGTCACCACGCCCGTGCGGCCGACGTTTAGCTCGATGGCGCGAAGCGTGGTCTCCGCCTGCTCCGCCGCATATTTGTACGCAATGGCCCAGCGCGGGCTCTTGGCGGTGGCGCCGAGGCGCGCCTGCAGTGCGAGAGAATCCACCTTCACCACCATGCCGTCCGTCGCGTACGGCAGCTCGTGGCGCTTGTCCGCCCACGCCTCGATGTAGGCGATCACGTCCTCGATGTTCGCGCACACGTGCCGCTCGCGGTGCGCGGGCAGGCCGAGGCGGGCCACGTAGTCCAGTGCCTGGCTGTGCGTCTCACACCCGTGCGCCTCGGCGCGCACCAACTGGTACACAATCACGCCGAGCCTCCGGCTCGCGGCCACGGCCGGATCGAGCTGGCGGAGCGATCCGGCGGCCGCGTTGCGCGGGTTGGCGAAAAGCGGCTCGCCCTGCTGCTCGCGGAGTTCGTTGAGCCGCATGAACTCGCGCTTTGGCATGTACGCCTCGCCTCGCACCTCGAGCGACACAGGTTCCGAAAGTTCCAGCGGCACGTTGCGAATGGTGCGAATGTTGGCCGTGATGTCCTCTCCCACCTCGCCGTCGCCGCGCGTTGCCCCAAGCACGAGCCGGCCCTCCTGGTAGCGCAGTGCCACGGCCAGGCCGTCAATCTTGAGCTCGCACACGTAGCGGACGTCGTCGCCCACCGCCTGTCGCACGCGGCGATCCCAATCGAGCAGATCCTCCGTCGAATACGCGTTTGCGAGCGACAGCATCGGCACCTCGTGCACGACCTTGGCGAATCCCTCGAGGGCCGGGGCACCCACCCGCTGCGTAGGCGAGGCCGGATCGACGAGCTCCGGGTATTTGCGCTCAAGCTCGATGAGATCGCGCATCAGCGCGTCCCACTCCGCGTCGGAGATCTCCGGGTTGTCCTCCAGGTAGTATTTTCGGTTGTGGTATTCAATCTGTTCCCGGAGCACCTTGGCGCGCGCACGCGCTTCTTCCAAGGACAAGGCCGATTTGGCGTCCACGACACGCATCACACTCCTCATCACGGACTGCATGGGATGCTTGCATCCGATTAGGGATCCACCTTGTGAATCGGCGCGAACTTGGCGAAAAGCCGCTTCTCGCCGATGGGATCGTCAAAACGCACCACGAGTTCCAGCGACTCGCCCTCGCCCGATTTGGCGACGATCACGCCGCGCCCCCACTTGCGGTGCTCGACGAGATCGCCAGGCTCGTACGGCACGGACAAATCCGCACCAAACGATCTCGGCACGCTCATCCGCGGCCCGGACGCCGCATCGGCCGCCACGTGCACGGGCGCACGCGCCCCCGCGCGCGCATCGCGCCAACCGCGGCCGAACATCGCGTCTTCCGCGTCCACCCGCTCGATGTCCGACGCCGGCATCTCGGACAGAAAGCGAGACGGCGTGAACGAGCGCCGCTCACCGAACAACATGCGGGAACGACACGTGGTCATGTACACCCGTTCCATCGCCCGCGTGATGCCGACGTAGCAGAGCCTCCGCTCCTCCTCGAGCTCCTCGCCGCCGTCGAGCGCTCGCCGGTGCGGAAACACGCCCTCTTCGAGGCCGATGAGGAACACCACCGGAAACTCGAGTCCCTTCGCGGCGTGAAGCGTCATCACGGACACCTCGTCCACGTCCTCGCGGCGTCCCGGCCGCCCGCCAGGGAGATCCGCGTCCGACACGAGCGCGACGTGCGTGAGGAACTGTTCCAGCGCGCCCATCTCGCCGTCCGACACGCCCTCTTCGTCAAATTCGCGCGTCAGAGACAGGAACTCGTCGAGGTTTTCCAGGCGGTTCTCGGCTTCCATGCTGCGCTCCGCGCGAAGGGCCTCGCGATAGCCCGACCGCTCCAACAGCTCGTCCGTGAGATCCGTCAGTGGCAGGAAGGCGCGCTGGAGTTGCAGCGTCTGAATCAGCTCCACGAACGACTGAAGCGCGGACGCCGCCTTCTTCGAAATGCCTGCTTCGGGAGCGTGGAGCGCCGCCTCAAAAAGAGACGTTCCGCGCTGCCGCGCGTACTCGGCCAGCTTCTCGAGCGTCGTATCGCCAATTCCGCGCTTCGGCACGTTGACCACGCGGAGGAACGACACATCGTCGTTCGGATTGGCGATGAGGCGCAGATAGGCGATCACGTCCTTCACTTCGCGCCGCTCGTAGAAGCGAAGACCGCCGTAGATGCGGTACGGAATCCCGCGCTGCAGAAACGCTTCCTCCAGCACGCGGGACTGGGCATTGGTCCGATACAGGATGGCCACGTCTCGATACTGGCGCCCGTCGGACACCGCTCGCGCAATCTCGTCCGCCACCCAATCGGCCTCCACGCGCTCGTCCGGCGCGACGAACAGCTTCGCCTTCTCGCCTTCGCCCCGATCCGTCCACAGGTTCTTCTCAAGCCGCAGCTGATTGTGCTGGATGACCTGGTTCGCGATGCGAAGGATGCGCCCGGTGGAGCGGTAGTTTTGCTCGAGCCGGATCACGCGCGCATCCGGGTAATCCCTCTGGAACTCGAGGATGTTGCGGATGTCGGCTCCCCGCCAGCCGTAGATGGACTGGTCCGAATCGCCGACGACACACAGGTTGCGGCGCCGCTCGGCGAGCAGCTTGACCAGGACGTATTGGGCGTGGTTGGTATCCTGGTACTCATCGACATGGATATGGCTGAACCGGTGCTGATAATACGCGAGGACATCCGGCACCTTGCGGAAGAGCTCGACCGTCTTTACGAGGAGGTCGTCGAAATCGAGCGCCTGATTTTCGCGCAGCCGCCTCTCGTACGCCAGGTACACGTCGCCCACCATCTTGTCGTACGGCGATCCGGCGAGATCGAGCGCCTTCTCGGCCGAACGCAGCTCGTTCTTGTGCTGGCTGATGGCGGAAAGCACGGCTCGCGGCTCGAACTTCCGCACGTCGATGTTCATCTCCTGCATCAGACGGCGGACGAGTGAGACCTGGTCCGCGGCATCGAGCACGGTGAACGCCGACGTGTAGCCCAGATGATGAATGTCCCGCCGCAGAATGCGCGCGCACATGGCGTGAAAGGTCGACGTCCAGATGTCGGAGGCGACAGGCCCCACTAGGCGCTCAATCCGCTCTTCCATCTCCCGCGCCGCCTTGTTCGTGAACGTGATGGCGAGAATGGCCCACGGCGGCACGCGGCGCTCGGCGATGAGGTACGCAATTCGCCGCGTCAGCACGCTCGTCTTGCCGCTACCCGCGCCGGCGATGACGAGCACCGGCCCGTCGGTCGCCGTAACCGCCTCGCGCTGCTTTTCGTTGAGCCCCTTCAGAATGTCGCTCGCTCCCGCCGTGGCCACCATCCATCACCCTTTGCACGCACCGTTGTGTTATTGATCAGTATAGCAGGTCTGTCCAACGAACGCGATCACGTGTTCGCATCGAAGAGCGGTGCCGAGGAGTAATGAACCCATGGAGCTTTCCCGGACTCACCACACCATTCAAGTGATTCGCCCGCAGCGAGAGGCGGATCGACAGTGGCTCCTCGACTTATGGAACCGCGAATGGGGCGACGAAACGATGGTCTCGCGCGGCAGGGTGTACCGACTGGAAGATGTCGAAGCCGTCATCGCGGTGCAGGGCGGCGCCTATGTCGGTGCCGCCACGTTCGTGGTCCTGGACGAAGAATGTGAGCTGCTGAGCCTGAACAGCCTGGTGGAAGGCATCGGCGTGGGGACGCGCTTGCTGCAGGCGGTGGAAGATGCGGCGAAACAGGCCGGCGCCTCGCGCGTGACGCTCATCACATCGAACGACAACCTGAAAGCGATGCGATTCTACCAGCGGCGCGGCTACCGGTTTCACGCCGTGCACGTGGGCGCCATTGACGAGGCGCGGAAGCAAAAGCCGTCGATTCCGCGCCTCGGCCTCGATGGCATTCCGCTGCACGACGAGATCGAGATGCGGAAAGTTTGGTAGGCGCCTAGCGTCACCGGGCTTGCAGGCTTCGCCACTCTTCCGCGAGCATGCTGTACACGGCGTGATCGACGTAGTGGTCGTACAGCCACTCGGCTTGTCGTTTGCAGCCTTCGTACTGGAAGCCAAGCCGTTCCGCGACGGCCCGGCTCTTGTGGTTGCCTGTCGCGGCGCGGATCTCCACGCGATGGAGGCCGTATTCGCGAAACAGGATGTCGATCACGGCCTTGCAAGCCCGGGTCATGATGCCTTTGCCCTGATATCGCTCGCCCAGCCAATAGCCGACGGTCGTCAACCGATTGGCCCAATCGATAAAATGCAACCCGAGCACACCGGCGATCTTGCCTCGGTACCATAGGCCAATCTCGGCGCCGTTCTGCGCCGCATATCGTTGGAGGCCCGACAGAATAAACGCTCGCGTCTCCTCCGAACTCTGGTTGGCATCGAGAAACGGCAACCACTCGCGCAGGTAGGCGCGCGACTCATCCAACAGTCGGAACAAGGCGTCGGCATCTCTGGGTTCCAACAGCCGAAGCCTCAAGTCATCGTCAATCGTCTGGTAAAACATCGTCCCCTCCCATGACCATCAGGCGTATCTGCATTCCATTCTGAACGGAGAAGAAAAATTCCTCCCACAAGGAGAGAAGTAGCCTTATGACGCGCGTAATGCCAAGTCTGTTTATCGCCCACGGTTCCCCGATGGTGGCGATCGAAGACAGTGTCTACGGACGTTACCTGGACCAGTTGTCGCGCGATCTCCCTGTCCCGCGCTCCATCGTCGTGTTCAGCGCCCACTGGACCGAAGGATGTCAGACCATCTCGGCATCGCCTCAACCCGACACGATTCACGACTTCTACGGTTTCCCAGAGGCGCTGTACCAGATCCGATATCCAGCCCCAGGAGACCCGGCGCTGGCCGTTCGAATCCAAGAACTTCTCGTGAGCGCCGGGATCGAAGCGCGCCTGGACCCGGCCCGCGGCTTCGACCACGGCGTCTGGACGATTCTGTCTCGCATCTTCCCGGATGCGTCCATCCCCGTCGTCTCGATGTCCGTCGATCCGGCGCTTCGCCCGGAACATCAGTTCCAAATTGGCCGGGCGCTCGCGCCCCTGCGACAAGAGGGCGTTTTGATCATTGGAAGCGGTGCGACGGTGCACAACCTGCGTATGCTTCAATGGAACCGGGAGGACGGCCAGCCGGAAGCCTGGGCGGAGGCGTTCGAGCGCTGGCTCGAATCGCGCATCTCCGAAGGGGACGTCGATGCGCTGTTTGCCTACCGCGAAGAGGCGCCGTATGCGGAGTGGGCCGCGCCGTCGTGGGGCGTGGAGCACTTGATCCCGCTATTTTACGCGATGGGTGCTGGTGAAGAGCGGCCACAAGGGAGGCTTATGCATCGCGATTGGCAATACGGCTCACTCGCCAACAGCGTATATGCATTTGGAGAGCTTGTCTGATGGAAAGCATCTCAGGCATCCCTTTTCCACAAGGCCGTGTCAAGTTGTCGTAGGGGAAGACCCCACTGGGTAGATTGATTAGGCCACCGTAAACGAAATCCTGGAAAGTTCACGTAAGACGTACTTCACCCAGGGTCGGTCCGCGTGCGGACCGACCAATGCTGGCATCTGCCTTTCAAGCCACCTCACTGCTTCCTTAGCATGCCTTGTGAGTTCGGCCTCGTTCACTCGCTTCCCATTGGCCAGTTCGTTCGGTTGTACTTCGAAACGAGAAAGCCTACGCACTCGCAGGGGCTCCTGATTCGAGCGAGCTGCGACAAGCCGTACGAGCGCATCCGCCCCTGACTTGCTCCAACGTGCCCCGTGGCGCTTCATCCGGCGCGCCACGTGGTGGAACACTTGACCCTCTATCGTACCCAGACTCACCACGTCACCATCGCTCACGATGCCTTCCCAATTCTTCTCCATGTACGACTTCAGCTTCGAGATACGCTGCTTCTTCGCTCCTTCGCTTTGGCTCTCCGCCTTCCTCAGGACTTTTTCAACCTGTGACCAATCCCCGCTTCCTACCGCATCCCATACCTTCCGGTAGGCCTGCGTCTCCCGCCCCAAGGCCCCAGCTATTGCGCGCCGTAGGTGAAAGGGATCCAATCGATATCGAGCTCCAGGGAGCATCTCGACGCCCTTCTTCGCCCATTCCGCTCCGTCTGCACCGACCCAGCATCGCTTCACACTGGCCCAGTCCCACACGCGCCCAAACGATGCCACTGCCCCCTCCCAGAAGCGTTCGGCCTCCTCAGTCCCCACAACCACCTGCCGATTCATGAGGGCACGCCGCTCACGCCCTTGCTCCTGCTTGCCTTCATACGCCACGGCCACTTTCAGTTCGAAGTGTGATTGACCATCTTCCGCCCTGCGCCCGCGCACGTACACGCCATCCGCTTCCACAAAGAGCGTCTCCACTTTGCTCGTCCCTGATGGAACTTCTCCTTGTTCGAATACCTTCTCGCGCTCCAGTTCCGCTCGGGCGCGCTTCTCCCCTCCGAGCCTCTGCACCTCTTGCCAAATCGCCATCGCGCTGATGTCTGGCACCCACGTCTGGAGAATCTCTGCCGCGCGCCGGTACGACACATCTAACGCCAGCGCGACAGCTTGGTTTCTCAATTTCCCGCTCAATCGACGACGCGGATCGAAACCTGCTGCGTCATCCAACAGAAAGCGGCGTTCGCCCGTCTTTCGATTGCGGTAGTAACGCCGACGATATGTAATCTCTCCCACGTTGGACACGATCGTCCGTGGTTTACACTGAACCAGCTCCCACTCATTTCGGTCACGCTCCGCCGCCAGCTTCTCATCCCAAGCTTCAAGCACCGACGTGATCACCTCGGCCCCCAAACTGGTCAGCGCCCTCGAAATCTCTTCCTCGAGCACCGCAAAATCCCCCGGATGCTGCGAAAGCCTGGCGGCGGTCATCACAAGCGACAGGAAACTTGCATAGCTGCGTCGAATGTTCAACATCAGAGACCTCACCTCTTCATCCGCGCTGCAACGCGGGTTGTTTTGTGCTCAGTGAGGTCTCTTCTCTTTGTCCCCGGAAAATCCTCCCGAGAGCAGCCCCTACTCAAACTTTATACGCTCTTTCCACAAAAAGGCCTTGACGAGGAAGGTGCCCTCTGCTATATTCATTCCTGTCCGCTTTGAGGCGTCAAGGCGACGGAATGTAGCTCAGGTGGTAGAGCGCACGGTTCGGGACCGTGAGGTCGCAGGTTCGAGTCCTGTCATTCCGACCATCCAAGATCAAAAGGGGAGTGTTCCAAATTGGAACACTCCCCTTTTTTCCTGATGACCGCCCGTTTCGAAGCCCAAGATGACCGAACGGTCCCGCCTATTTGAAGACTGCTCAATCCACGCGTCGATACGCACGAATGACATCGGAGGAACCGACCACGCCGATACCCACGTCGCCGCGACAAACGAGCAAATAGGTTACGCCGTGCTCGTTCATCAACGCCAGTGCTTCAGCCAAAGACGCGCGTTCATCGATTCGGATGATATCCGCAGGCAGTAGGTTGCCAATCGGTTCGCCACCCCGGCCAGCTCGAAGCGCCTCCACAATCTGGGCTCTCGCAACGGATCCCACGATGCCACGCTTTGCATCCCGAATCAACGCGAACCATTCGGTCTTTCTCTCAAACGATTCCCAGGCAGATTCAATCGTCGCCCCGGCGTCAAAGACCGTTCTATTGGGTTGGATGACGTCTGCAACGGTGAATGCTTTCATCCGATCAGGCTCGCGTAGACGTACAATGTCAAGCCCACGGCGGAAAAGTTTCATTGTATAAATGTTTTGCGAGGAGATCAGGCCTGCCACAGTGGCCGACAAGACGCTCGTGATCATCAGAGGAAGGATCATGCTATAATCGCCGGTCATCTCAAACAGCATGGTGATGGCTGTAACTGGCGCTTGCGCGCTTCCCGCAAAAACACCCGCCATCCCTATCGCGGCCAGCGCACCAGGACTCACCGCGATATGCGCGTGGGACAGCATGATCCCAACAAGTCCTCCGAGCATCGCTCCTTGATACAGTCCAGGAGAAAATACGCCCCCGGATCCGCCGGCTCCGATGGTAATGGACGTGGCGAGCAGCTTTAAGACAAGGAGGAAACCGAGCAGATAGAGCGGAAGCTGCGCTGAAAGTGCGCGGTCAATTGTGCCATATCCAACGCCGAAGATTTGGGGAAACCATATTCCCATCACACCGACAACAATTCCGCCAATCACTGCCTTCAGCCAAAACGGCCAACGGCGAGCATCAAACCAGTCCTCAACTCGGTACAACACTTTGACGTACAAAATGCCCCACAGCCCAGAAACCAGACCTAAAAGTACATAGACCCAGTATGCACGAAAGGGGCCAACATCGTGGATGGGAATATTAAACGAGGGGTGATTCCCCAAGTAGATACGTCCAATCGAAGCGCTCACCACGCTGGACATCATAATGGCCGTGAAATTCTCTAAAGCAAAACTGCCCAAAATCACCTCTGTCGCAAACATCACGCCGCCAATCGGAGCATTGAACGTCGCCGCAATGCCTGCTCCAGCTCCACACGCAACCAAGAGGCGCAGATATCGCTTTGGCACCCCCAATATCTGCCCAAAAACAGAACCGAAAGCCGAGCCAATTTGAACGATGGGCCCTTCTCGCCCTACGGAGCCGCCCGATCCGATCGTGAGTGCAGAGGCTACCGCTTTGACGACCACCACCCGCGGCCGGATCACCCCGCCTCGCTCCGCAATCGCGGCCATGACTTCCGGCACACCATGCCCCTTTGCTTCAGGAGCAAATCGGCGAACCAGTATGCTCACAATCAGGAGGCCGATGGCGGGAAAGAAAACGACTTCGCCACGGCCAAGCACGCGTAAGTACGACATTGCGCCGCGAAAAAATAGCCAGTTAAAGACATCAATGAGCCTTCGAAAACCCACCGCGCCATAACCTGCCACGACACCTATGGCCACAGCATACAGGAGGAGGACGATGCGCTCCGGGAGCTTTGACGTCAAACGCATATGAACGGACAGCCTAAAAGGGATTCCATGGTTACCATCTTGGTTCTTCGTTGCACACTTTCTCGTGATGCCGAGCCTCATATGCCCCACCCCAGCGCGATCATAGCCCCTCATCGCAGCCAAGTGCAAACATGGACACAGTATGCACGACAGTGGAAGTGTACGTTCCAACCCATCTGTATCTCCTCATCCGTCTGCGGCTTCGCGTCTCCAAAGCCGCAGGATTCCCTCGCGCCATCGCGAATGTTTTCAACGATAAACATTTTTCATGGATAAAGGAGGTCTTCTCCTTGCGCCTGGAAGATCGCGTCGCTGTCATCACAGGTGCGCCTCGGGGATGGGCCGCGCGATGGCCGTCCTGTTTGCGAAGGAAGGGGCGCGCGTGCTCGCGGCCGACATCGCCGCCGAAGGTCTGGCATCCGTCGCCGACGAAATCCGCAGCGCGGGCGGCCACGTCGAGACCTGCGTCGCCAACGTGGCCTCGGCGGACGATGTGGACGGGATGATTCAGCGCGCCGTTGACGTGTTCGGCGGGATCGACATCCTCGTCAACAACGCGGGGATCATGGACGGCATGAAACCGGCTCATGAGGTGACGGACGAGCTGTGGGAACGCGTCTTTGCGGTCAATGTCACAGGGCCGATGCGCGCCATTCGCAAATCTCTGCCCCTCATGATGGACAAGGGGCGCGGTGCCATCGTGAACATCGCATCGGTTGGCGGCCTGTTTGGCTCCCGCGCCGGGGCGGCGTACACGGCCTCGAAGCACGCCGTGGTGGGCCTGACCAAGAACGTCGCCTACCAGTATGCGCGCTTTGGGATTCGCTGCAACGCCATCGCGCCCGGCGGCGTGGAGACGAACATCATGGGTTCGAGCCCGAATGTCGATCCGGCTTCCCTCGGGGTTCAGGCGACCATGGCTGGGATGAGCCTCAACCCGCGCACCGGCAAGCCTGAAGAAATCGCCCACGTTGCGCTGTTCATCGCGTCCGACGAAGCGAGCTTCGTGAACGGGGCCGTCGTGATCGCCGACGCGGGCTGGACGGCGTACTGACATGGAGCGGGGCGCCTCGCCAGCGCCCCGCGGTTCACGCCTCCACCTGGATGTTATGCGCGAGCGTCTCATGCGGCGAGCGCAGCACCAGTCCGCTCAAGGGAACGTAGTCGAGTACGAGCGGCTGTTCATCGCCCAACAGCTTTTGTGCCTCCTCATCCACGCGCACGTCATACCCGAGCGACACAGCGAGCGGAGGCGCGCCGTCGGCAATCATGTGAATGTCCACCTGGCAAACGCAACTCACGTGCGCCTCGATGTCGGCCTTCAGCCGAAGCCGGCTGCCTTCCGGCACGCCCATGGCCACCAGCCTTGATTTGGCCGCATCCGTCACCTGCACTTCCATGCCCATCCCTCCTAGGCTCCATCTCCATCCGGCCCCGCGACGGGCAACGTCACCGTGAACACAGCGCCTTGGCCGGGCTCGCTTTCACACGCAATCCGGCCGCCGTGCGCCTCCACAATCGCCTTGCAGATGGCGAGCCCGAGGCCCGCGCCGCCTTTCGCGCGCGATCGCGCCTCGTCCACGCGATAGAATCGCTCAAACACGTGGGGCTGATGCACCTTGGGAATCCCCGTGCCGTTGTCCGCCACCGCGAGCTTGGCCTCGCACCCGTCCGTCCACACGGAGATGACAATTTCGCCGCCCTCTTCCGGCGTGTGCTGCGCCGCGTTCTGCACCAGGTTGAACAACACCTGCTTCAAGGCGTCCGGGTCCGCGAAGACGGCCGGATCGCCCTCGATGCGATACGCCAGCTCGCGAGACCCGCACAGCCCGCGCCACAGCGCGTCGAGCGACATCACCAGCGTTCCGAGCCGCACGCATTCGCGCTTCTCGCCTGCCCACGACGCGCGCACGTCCTCGGCGCGGGCAAGCCTGAGCATCTGGTCAACCAGGCCCGCAAGGCGCCGGGCTTCGCCGTGCATCTGCTGCAGCGCGTCCCGCCACTCCTCTTCCGTAAAGTCCCCGCCCTTTTGCAGCACCTCGAGGTAGCCGCTCAGTGCCGTGAGCGGCGTGCGCAGCTCGTGCGAGGCGTCCGCGACAAACTGCCGCATGCGCTCCTTCGCGTCCCGCTCCGCCCAAAACGCGCGCGCCAGGCGATCCAGCATGCCGTTGAACGACGTGGCGAGCGACCGTACCTCCGCCTGCATGCCCGGGCGCACCTCGAAACGCTCGTCAAGGTTGCCGGCGTCAATGCGCTGCGCGTGCTCCACCACGCGGTGAAGCGGGACGAGCGCCCTGCGGATGAGCGCCCGGTACGCGGCGAGCGCGGCCACCAGCACCGCGAACGCCACCACGCCGTAGAGCAGCATCTGCCGCGCGACTAGCGCGTCGATCTCGCTCGTCGGCACACTCACCTGCGCCAGGCCGAGCGGGCGATCCGGCGGCCCGATGAGGGCTGTCACGACGAGATCGCGCCCGTGGCTCGTCGAGGCGAGCTGATACGCGGACGCCGGCACGCCGAAGTTGAGCATGGCCTCGTACGTCTCGCGCGACAGGACCGGCAGCCCATGCGGCGCGTAGATGGGGTGCACCTGCCCTGATGGATCCACGTACGCGAGGCTGCCGCGCGCCGCGAGAAACGGCAGGGGCCCGAGGCGAAACGGCGGCCCGGATGCCTCGGCGCCACTGGATTCGTTGGCCAGCCAGATCCACGCCTGCGCCGGGACGTCCATGAGCTCCTGATGGAGCGATCTCGCCGTCTCCGCGAGGAGGAACTGGCGAAGAAAGAGCGCCTGCAGGGCGCCGACGAGCGCAATGGCGGCGATCATCACGGCATAGGTGACCAGCGAGAGGTGAAGCGCGAGCGTCGCCGAGCGGAGCCGCACGTACGCCTGGGAAACGGCCGCCAGCAGGCGCCGGGCGAAAGCGCGCACACCTCCAGCGGCCCGCCTCGCCGTGACGGCGGCAACATGCGCGAACCGGGCAACCGCGCTCATGGCAGATCCACCCGGTAGCCCTGGCCGCGGAGGGTGCGAATGAGCGTCCGATCCCGGTCGCCCAGCTTCTCGCGCAGCGCACTGATATAGACCTCGACGATGTTGTCCTGGCCGTTGAAATCGTAGCCCCAGACGTGATCGAGGATCTGCGCCTTGCTCAGCACGAGCCCGTGATTCTGCAGAAGATAGCGCAAAAGCTCGTATTCGGTCGACGACAGCTTCAGGGTTTCGCCGCGGAACGAGATCTCCTTGCGGGCGTCGTCGATCACAAACGGACCGATCTCCTGCTGCTTGAGCAGGCTCGGAAACTGGTTGCGAACGCGAGCGTGAATGCGCGCGAGGAGCTCTTCAAAACTGAATGGCTTGACGACGTAGTCATCGGCGCCGCCGAGAAGCCCTTTGACGCGATCGTCGATGGCATCGCGGGCGGTGAGCAGGATGACGGCGACGTTGCCCATGCCCTTCAGCATCCGGCACACCTCGAAGCCGTCCGGGCCGGGCATCATCACATCCAGAATGCAGACGTGCGGCATGGACTCGCGCGCCTTGGCGATGGCCTCCACGCCGTCCTTGGCCGTGTCGACGGCGTAGCCTTCGCGCCGCAGGCCAAACTCGAGAAATTTGACAATGCTCGGCTCGTCATCGACGACGAGCACCCGAACCTTCGACGGATCGTAGAGCAGCGTTCGCTTGTCCACCGACATCTCGCCAAACCCACCATTTCGATCCCGCGAAATTGAGCGCCAGCGTCCCAAGGGTCACGATGGTCTTCGCCGCAAACAGCGGCCAATCCGCGCGCGTAAGCACCCGCATGGCGGCGAAGGAAAGGATGAGCGACGCGCCATTGACCGCCAAGAACCGGACGATCTCGCCGATGCGGAGCGCGCC
Organism: Alicyclobacillus sp. CIJ1; assembly: GCF_057538885.1. Taxonomy (NCBI): domain Bacteria; kingdom Bacillati; phylum Bacillota; class Bacilli; order Caryophanales; family Alicyclobacillaceae; genus Alicyclobacillus; species Alicyclobacillus sp. CIJ1. The sequence continues at coordinate 73,177 of NZ_BAAJPH010000147.1, forward strand.
AGCGCGGAACGTCACGCCACGATTCCACGCGAAACTGTTCACCATTCCACATGAGTAGGATATCACCTGGGCCACAGGGGCAGCGACGTGGCACAGCGCCGCCAGGACCAGGAACACCCCCGCGTCGACGCACGTGTTGAGCAAACCAACCGCGGCAAACACCGCAAACTGCCGCGGCGCCTGCGCGCTCTGCCTCTGGCTCGCTGTTCTCACCGCATGTCACCCCCGCCATCGTCCACCAGTTAGCCTAACGGCGGCAGCTGAACGGAGGCTGAACGCATTCTGAAGCTCGACTGAAGAAATGGTGCCGGATTCGACAAAATGCGCTATTGATCTCGAATCCGACAGGGACGTATGCTAATGCCAGTTGCTTGTCCCGGCACGGCCAACGTGCGCTCGCACCCACGAGGTAGGTGTTCGACTCGATGCTGTCAGTGTCCAAACTCGTGGAAGCCCTGCTCGAAGGTGATGAAGAGCGAGCCTGGGCCATCGTCGACGCGCACGCCAGGGGCGGCGCGAACAGCGCGTACATCTTCGACGCGCTGCTGGGCGGCGCCATGGTGAGGATCGGTGAGCTTTGGGAAATGAACGCCATCTCCGTCGCGGACGAGCACCTCGCAAGTTCTGTCTGTGAGCGGCTGATGCAGCGCTACGAGAGCGCGTACGTGGAGAAGCCAGAAGGCCCTCCCCGCGGCAGGGCCATGCTGTTTTGCGTCGAGGGCGAACAGCATGATCTGGGCTTGAAAATGGTCGCCACCGCATTTCGCGAGGCGGGATATGTGACGCGCGCGTACGGCCGGAATCTCCCACTGGAGTATGCCCGGCTCGCGGCCATGCGCTGGCATCCGGATATCGTCGGCATTTCCGTATCGATCATCTATCACCTCCCGAAATTGAAAGCGTATGTCGAGGCGTTGGACGCGCTCGCATACCGACCTCAGATCGTGGTGGGAGGCAGGCTCGCCCGCCTGTACGATATACGGCCGTACGTCAACGCCAGAACGCTGGTGTTTCCGGACATCCTCACGCTGCAATCGTGGCTGGAGTCGCCGCGCGCAGTTCCAACATCGTCGCACTGGGGAGCAAGTGAAACATGAGCGTACTTGATCATTTGCCCATTCCGACCTTCTGCATCACGGAGCACTACGCTGTGGTTGGCGCGTCGCAAACCGCCCGACAAGCTTTCGTCGAAGGCAAACACCTCCTCGACATCGTCGACGCGGGCAGCGCCGAGAAACTGAAGCGCTTTGTCCGCCCGGCCATGTCCGGCATCAGGGTGGAACTCAATTTTCTCACCCCCAATGGCATCGGCCTCTTTGACGTGTATCAGCGATGGAGAAACGAGGGCGGAGACGCCATCGGCTACTTGACCTGTGTGCCGCGCCAGTCAGACTTGAATGAGGTCATCGAATCGGTGACCAGGCTGGACAAGCGCCTGCCAAAGCGGCATCCGGGCGGACTTCGGCTCGTCGAACCCGCGCCTTCCGCGCCGTCGATTTGGGAGCACGTCGATCATTCGCTGCGAACGGTTGAGGAGCTCGTCGGCATGTTGCGCGCCGATTTGATTGAGCTCGGCAAGGGCGTCTATGCGGAGTTCGTGTTCAAGGAATTGGACAGCCTGCGGCAGATCATCGCCGCAGAAGGCGGACGCCGCGGCGACAGGCCGACGTTGCTCGCGCCGAGCGCGGTTTCCCGCTGACCTGCGGGCGTCCCTAACATGCGGGGGTTGCGCTTCGCGCGCAACCCCCGCGGTTGGAGATGAGATGGCCACCTCCCCAGTGCTCAGGACGTCGCCGCACCCGCCTCCGGTTGCGCTGGCTTCGGTTCTCCTTTGCGGTAGTGCGCGTAGGGATCAAACTGAAGCGGCAGGCGGACGGTGACCGTCGTTCCCTCGCCCTCCTTGCTCTCGAACCGAATGGTGCCCCCGTGCTGTTCGACAATTCTGAAGCTCACCATGAGCCCCAGCCCCGTTCCCTTGTCCTTGGTGGTATAGAAGGGCTCTCCGAGCTTCGCGAGCTTCTCCTCCGGGATCCCGACCCCTTCATCGCGCACGCGGATCACGACATCATCCCCCTGGCGCTCCACGGTGATGCGAATGGTGCCGCCTTTTGGCATCGCCTCGATGGCATTTTTCAGCAGGTTGATGAACACCTGCTTGATCTGATTCTCCACGCACAAGACCTCGATGGGCTCCTCCGGCATCCACAGCTCGATATCCACGTGCGTCAACAGCGCCTGCGCCTCGAGCAGCATGACGACGTCGCGCAGCACATCGGCGATTTTGCACCGCTCGAACTGGACAGCCTGCCGCTTCGAAAGCACGAGCAGCTCATTGACGATGGTCTCGATGCGATCCAGTTCACCGCGCATGATCTCCAGATACGACTCGCTGTGCGAACCGCTCAGGATGAGCTTCGTGAACCCCTTCAGCGCCGTCAGCGGGTTTCGGATCTCGTGCGCGATGCCCGCCGCCAACTCGCCGACGGCCGAAAGCATTTCCGATTTGCGCAACAGTTCCTCCGTATAGCGAAACTCCGTGACATCTTCGGCGACCTTGAGGTAATGAATGATCTTCCCCTCGTCGTCGAGGATGGGGACCAGCGAAAGCTGTTCCCAATACACGGACCCGTCCTTGCGGCGGCTCGGAAGCTCGCCTGTCCATCGCTCGCCCGCCTGCAACTTCTCCCAGACGGCGGCGAAATCCAGCTGCTTGGCCTGCCAATCGTTGAGGTCCCTCAGATGCTTCCCCACAGCCTCTTCGGGCGTAAACCCCGTGCACTCGCAAAATTTTGGATTCACGTACTCAATGTTTCCGTCGACGTCGGTGATGACCACAATCGAAGGGCTCTGCTCGACCGCGTACGACAGCTTCCGCAGCTCCTCGTTCATCTTCTTCATCTTGGTGACATCGACAAAGGTAAAGACGACGCCCTTGATGGCGTGGTCCGAGATCCTGTAGGGCAAGACCCGCACGGCATACCACGCGCCCGATCTCGACGGCACCTCGCGCTCCACCGGTTCCCCTGTCTCAAGCACCCGCTTGGCATCCTCAATCATCTCGTCGTACTGCAGGTGATGAGAGATATGTTCGATTGGGCGGCCGACGTCGATGTCGAGCAGGTGGAACTCCTTCGTCAAAGCCGGCGTGTACCGCTTCACCTTCAGCTCGCGATCCAAAAACAGCGTGCCGATCTCCGTGCTCGACAGAAAATTGTCGAGATCGTTCGTCAGCTCGGTCAGCTGCTGGATGTTCAACTGGTACTCCGCGTTGATGGTCAAAAGCTCCTCGTTCACCGAATGAAGCTCTTCGTTCGTCGACTGGAGTTCTTCGTTCGCCGCGACAATTTCCTCGTTGGTGGCTTGAAGCTCCTCATTCGACGTCTCGAGCTCCTCGACCGTCACCTGCAGTTTTTCCTGATACATCTGCAGTTCCCGCTCGAGTTCGATCACGTGCTGGCTGACGCTCGACACCATGTCGTCGACGGCATACACCTCGGCCTCGCGAGAATCTGGCTCGTGAAACAAGACGAGGCTGTAGCCGCGGAAGCGATCGGACTTCTGCGACAGCGGGCGGATGACGAGCTTCACGGGCGGCACCGCGGGATCGTCGCTCCACTTCAGGCGGTCGTACACCACTTCGCGGCTGCCCTTTTTCAGCTTGCTCACCCCGGTCGCGATGGCGACCGAGATGGACGATGGAAACATCTTGTGGACGTTGTTGCTCGGGCGCCCGCTGGCGAGCGACAGATAGCGGTTGACATCGCCATGGAGCGATACGACGTCGTTCTTTTCGTCGAGCACCACGCACGGCGGCATGTGTTCTTCCACGAACACGCGGTACAGCTCGTCGGCGTGCGGTTCCTCCGCCTTCGCCGTCGGCCAAGGCTCCGTATACGCGCGGCGTTCGCTCACGTGCATCGCGGGCAGACTCGCCGCCTTGACCGGCACCGTCACCGGCGGGACCACAGGCCGGCGCGCGGAGCGAGCGGCATCGTGATGCTGGTAGATGTTCCACTTGGCGTTGACCGGCACAAAGGTGTTGGACATGCGGCCGATGCTCTCGCTGGGGCCCAGGAACAAAAACCCCTTCGGATGCAGCGCAAAATGGAACAAGCTCAGGACCCGCTCCTGGATCTCGCGCTTCAAGTAGATAATCATATTTCGACACGAGATGAGATCCGTGTTGATGAACGGCGGATCCTTCGTGATGTTGTGCGGCGCGAAGATGACCATCTTGCGGATCTCGGGCTTGACGCGGTATCCGCTCTCGCAAGGGACGAAAAACTTTCGCAGCCGCTCGTGGCTGACCTGTTTCTCGATCTCACGCGCATAGACGCCGTTGGAGGCGAAGGCGATGGCGTCGCGATCGAGATCCGTTGCGAAAATCTTGACGTTGTAAATTTGGCCCGTCGACTCCATGAACTCCTGCAGCAAAATCGCGTGCGAGTACGCCTCCTCGCCCGTCGAGCAGCCCGCCACCCAAAAGCGAATCTCGCGCTCGAGCTGGCGGTTGGCGAAAATCTGCGGCAACACCTCTTGGAAGATGAATTGAAACGCCTGTGGATCCCGAAAGAAGCTCGTCACGCCAATAAGGAGATCCTTGTGCAGCGCCTCGACGGCTTTCGGATTTTGTCGCAGGGCTGCGAGATACTGTTGCACATCCGCGATGTTCTCGATGCCCATCCGCCGGCGCAAGCGGCGGATCACGCCGTCGCGCTTGTAGACCGAATAGTCAATCCCGGTTGCGGCCCTCAGGATAGCCAGAAGCTCGATGTAGTGCTCGTCGTCGACGAGCGCGTCGTCCTCCTCGCCTTCGGCGTCTTGCGGCGTGACGGGCGGGCGCGCCACGGGCTCCGCGCCCGCCGCAATCCGCTCCAGCTCTTGGGCGATGCCGTCCGGAGGCAGCACGGCATCGACCGCGCCCGTGGCCACGGCGCTCTTCGGCATGCCGTCAAATTTGGCAGTGTCGTCTTGAACGAACACGCGCCCACCCTGTTGCTTCACGCGCACGATCCCGCGGGAACCATCGCGGCCCGTCCCTGAAAGGATCACAGCCACTGCCTTGTGCGAAGCGTAGTCGGCGATGGACTGTAGGCACCCATCGATGGGAAGATGGAGTTCGCCCTTGACCGAGAGGTGATCTTGCACCACAAGCCGCCCATCTTCGACAAACACATTCTTGCGGGGCGGATTGAGATACACCGTATTGGGTTCGAGCGGCATCCCATCCTCGGCTTGCTTCACGCGCATCGACGTGTGCGCTCCGAGAAGCTCCACCATGAAACTCCGGTAGTTTGGAGACAGGTGTTGGATGACGACGAAGGCCATCCCGGTGTTCGGCGACAAGTGATCGAACAGGGTGGTGAGCGCCTCCAACCCTCCCGCCGAGGCGCCGATCCCCACGACGTGAAAGGGCGCCTTGGTCCTCTCCGTGCTCTGCGCCATGCGTCTACTCACCTCGCCTCCTGAGGGTGTCCATGGCCACCCGAAGGCTCTCCTCATACATGCGCCGCTCCTCGTCGCCAAGTTCGGGCACGCCGGGAAGCGTCGCGGCCAGACGTTCCAGGTTGTCCAAGAGGTGCGCCGTTTGCATGCCATGTGCCCTCAAAATGCCATCCAGCCATCGCACGTAATCGACGAAGAATTGCGAATCGCGAAGCTCAAAGCACGTGCGAAGGTGGCGAATGTGATGGAGGTTGTCCTCCAGACACTTTTCCTTCCCGCGCTGACCGTATCGCTCGTACAGATCCGGGTGATCTCGGTACATGGCTTCGACGACAGAAGCCGCCCAATCGGCCATCACGGCCTCTCTCACGTGGCGACCACCTCGTACTTGCGCACGAGCGGTTTCACGGCGGGAAAGCCCGCGGCAATGAGCTCGCGCTCGCGCGCGTGCACCCTCCGGAAATGCTCGCTTCGCGCCCAGTTCAAGTAGTCGGCTTTGGACATCCATGTCAATTGAACCGTCAGTTCGTTGCGGCGGTGTTCATTCCTCAAAAGCGCAAAGGAAACAAAACCCGGCCACTGGTCGACGAGCCGAGATCGATCTCGATAGAGCGCGATGACGTCCTCCATCCACTCGTCCGGCACGACAATCGTGGAATGCACGACATACATCTGACAAACCGTCCTTTGAGTTGATGAAGTTCCTGAAATCATTATGAGGGATCCCCCGCGGCTTGTCACGTGGCAGTAGCGCGGGCCGGGCCAGGCGGGCAGAGATTCCCCATCGCAGAACGGCGCCACGGGCGAGGACAGTTCTGAACGAAGTCTGACACCTAGGCGCCCCTGGCAAGCCATCGGCGGCGCTTCGAGATGCAGGTCCACGCGCCACGTGCTACAATACGCGCAGAATTGAGAGGTGAGGCGCGTGTTGGCCATCGTCTTTTCCTACATCAACGAGGCCTGCATTTTGCTCAGCGTCGCGTGTTTTATTGTGGGATGGGTCCACATCCGGCATCACCGCGTCCGCGTGCACCGGCGCTGGATGCTCCGAGGCGTGGTGTTTGCGGCGCTCTTCTTCATCATTTACGCGCTCAAGACGGTGCTCTTAGGCGATAACGAGTTCGGCGGGCCCAAATCCGTGCGCCCGTTCTACTACGGATTTCTCCAGGTGCACTCCGTGCTCGCGACGGTGGCGGCCATCCTCGGGATCATCACGCTCGTATACGCGTCGCGCGCGCGCTTTTCGCGTCACCGAAAGATTGCCCCTTGGACGCTTGTCACCTGGTTCGTGACCGCAGCTACCGGCCTCGTGGTGTTCATCCTCCTCTACATCGTCTACACCCCGGGTCAAGCGGCGGGCCTCTTGTATTCGTATCTCGGGCGCTGAGACGCGCGTCCTCCGCCTGCCTCCCCCCATCCTCCTGGCGGTTCGCCGCAGGAGGATGTTTTTGTGTTCCGGGCGCAAAGTCCGCATTCCCCATGTCTTGGAACGCGCCTCATTCTGCGTTATCGTGAAAGAGAAACCGAGCTCGCAAAGAAGGTGAACGTTGTGGACACGCGTGTGGCCATTGTGACAGGGGGCGGCCAGGGCATCGGCCGCGCCATCGCGAAAGCCTTCTGGGAGGACGGGTGGCAGGTCGTCATCGCGGAGGTGGACGAGGAGGCGGGCCGCGAGGCGGAAGCGGAACTGGCCCAAAGCGAAGGCCGGGTGCAGGCCCGATTTGTGCACACCGACGTAGCGGATGAATCGTCGGTGCAGTCGCTCATGCGCGAGGTCGAAACCGCGTTTTCCCGGCTCGATCTCGTCGTCAACAACGCGGGCCTCGGCTTCCCGGGTGTTCCCGTGGAGGAACTCCCGGCCGAAGTGTGGGATCGCATCCTCGCGGTCAACCTGCGCGGGCCGTTTCTCATGGCCAAGCACGCCGCGCCGCTCCTTCGCAAAACGCGCGGAAGCATCGTCAACATCGCCTCCACTCGCGCGCTCATGTCGGAGCCCCACACGGAGCCTTACTCCGCTTCCAAGGGCGGCGTGCTCGCGCTCACACATGCCCTGGCCGTGAGCCTGGGCCCGGAGGTGCGCGTCAACGCCATCTCTCCAGGATGGATCGAGGTATCCGAGTGGAAGAAGTCCTCGCTTCGCACGGTGCCCGATCTGCGGCCCATCGATCACGTTCAGCACCCGGTGGGACGCGTCGGTCGCCCCGAGGACATCGCGGAAGTGTGCCGGTTCCTCGCATCGGACGGCGCCTCGTTCATCACCGGGCAAAACTTCGTGGTGGACGGCGGCATGACCATCAAAATGATCTATGCGGAATGACGAAGGGACGAGCCTGATGTTTTCCTACTCCATTCAGACGCACATCGAGTTCGGCGATGGCGCCGTCGAGCAGCTCCCCGAGCACCTCGTGGCCCGAGGGTTTGGGCGCCGCCTGCTCCTCGTGACGGATCCCGGGCTGGTGCGGGCCGGCGTGGCGGATCGCATCGCGGGCCTTCTCGCTCGCGCCGGATTTGTGCCCCGGGTGTTCGCCGAGGTTCGCCCCAACCCGGACGAAGCCGTCTGCTTCGCTGGCCGAGACGCTTTCTTCGAACACCGCGCCGACGGCGTCGTGGCTGTGGGCGGCGGCAGCAGCCTAGACGCGGGTAAGGCCATTGCGCTGCTGGCGCGCCAGGGCGGCACGCCGAGCGACTATGCGCTCAACCGCCGTCCGTACGGCCCGCCGGCGCCCGTCTGCGCCGTGCCCACCACGGCCGGGACGGGATCGGAGGTGACGAGATCGGCCGTCATCACGGAACAGGGCACGCACCGAAAGCTCACCCTGAAGCACGAATCGCTGCGCCCGCCCCTCGCCGTGTTGGATCCGGCCCTCACCGCGAGCCTCCCGCCCGACGTGACGGCTCACACCGGCGTCGACGCGCTCGTGCACGCCATTGAAGGGTCCACGTGCAAGGGCGCGCACCCCATCGCGCGAGCCTACGCCCACGAGGCGCTCGGCCTCATCTACCGCGCCCTCCCAAGCGCCGTCAAGCACGGCGATCCGGCTTCGCGGCGCGACATGCTGCTCGGCAGCCTACTCGCGGGTCTCGCGTTCGGATCGACAGATGTGGCCTCCGTGCACTGCCTGGCCGAGGCCCTGGGCAGTCTGTACGACACGCCGCACGGTCTGGCGAACGCGGTGATGCTTTTACCGACGCTTCGTTACAACCTGCCCTGCGCGGTGGAACCGTACGCCTGGGTCGCGCGGGCCATGGGCCTGGCGCGCGAGGAGGACAGCGCCGAGCGCGCGGCGGAAGCGCTCCTCGCGGGACTTCGCACTTGGCTCGAGAGCCTCGAGATTCCAAAACTGCGAGATCTGCCGGGCGTGAACCCGTCGGACTTCGATCGCCTGGCGGAACTCGCGTACGAGAACACCTCGACGCCGAGCAATCCGCGCCCGATGGCGGTGAGCGACTACCGCGCGGTACTCGAGATGGCCTATGCAGACTGACGCCATGAGCTTCCGAGGAGGGATGAGACATGCGCACCGCCGTACTTGGACGGAGCGGTATCCAAATCAGCGAAGTGGGCCTCGGCTGCATGACCCTGCCAGCCGATCGGGCCGAGGCCGTGCGCATCATCCGCGAGGCCGTCGATCTCGGCATCACCTTTTTCGACACCGCGGATCTGTACGGGCAGGGGATGAACGAGGAGGTGGTCGGCGAGGCGCTTGCGCCCGTGCGCCAGCGCGTCGTCATCGCCACCAAGGTCGGCAACCGGTTCGAGCCCGGCAAGCCCGGGTGGACCTGGGATCCGTCGCCCGCCTACATTGAGCGGGCGATTGAGGCCAGCCTGCGGCGCTTGCGCACGGACTACATCGACCTGTACCAGTTGCACGGCGGCACGATGGACGATCCGTTCGACGAGATCGTCGCGCTGATGGAGCGGTTCGTCGAGAAGGGCCTCATTCGCGCCTACGGCATCTCGTCGATTCGGCCGAACGTCATTCGCCGCTATCTGAACGGCTCCAACATCGCGACCATCATGATGCAGTACAGCCTGTTGGATCGGAGACCGGAGGAGTGGTTTCCAGAGATCGAAGCGAAGGGCGTGGGCGTCATTGCGCGAGGGCCCGTGGCGAGCGGGTGGCTCACCGGCAAGAAGGCGCCGAAACCGGATGACCAGTATCTCGGCTACGGGGCGGCCGATCTCGCCCGCGCGCCGCAAATCTTGCGGGAGGTCGCGCCGGATCGAACACCGGCCCAGACGGCCATCCAGTTCTCCCTGGCGCCTAACGCCGTCTGCTGCGCCATCCCCGGCGCATCGCGGATGGAGCAAGTGCGCGAGAACGCGGAGGCCGGCACACTTCCGCCGCTCACGGACGCGCAGATGGCGCGCCTGCGCGACGCGTACCCAGCCAAAGTGTACACCGACCACCGTCCCACCTGACGCTTCGCTCGGCGCCTCAGGCGGGCGTCAGGTGGGCGCATTCACCTGCACAGCGCCGCTGTCGGTGACCTCGATGTTCGCTGCCAAGGTCGGCGCCGCCAGCGTCTTGACGAGCGTGGAGGCGCCCGTGGCGGCATTGTACCGGTAGACGGCCGTGACCAGGCCCTGGCTGTTGATGTCGCCGTAGTACAGCGTGTTCCCCACCACCGCGACGAGCGCCGCGTCGCGCTTGATGAGGCGAATCGTGCCCTGATCGTCAAGCGACAGGACGTTGAAGCTTCCGTCCGCGTAATCCTCGAAGTATAGCTTGCTCCCGGTCTGCGTGATGGCGATGTTTTTAATATACCGCCCGCCCGTCGGCACGAGCGAGACGTTGCTCATCGTGCCGATATGGTAGAGCGAGCTCGACGTGCCGCCGTTGATGAGAATGTAGATGTCGTTCGTGTACGTGCTGAACGTGATCTTCGTGAACGAGGCGTCCGCCGGCAGCCCTTCGAAGCGCGTGACGATGGTCTGCACGCCGCTCGGCACATCGACTGTCTTCAGCTCGAGGTCGCCCGGCTGAACCTCTTCGCCGACGAACAGCCGCTCGTCCTCGATCCACTCGACGTACTGGACGGTGTAAGGGTTATTCGCCGCGCACAGTTCCTGTTTGCTTGCGAGATCCATGACGTGCAGCACGTTTTTCGAGTCCAGATACGCCACGTACTGGCCGTCCGCCGACACGGTGACGAAGCGATACTGTTTTTTGAGCGCCGCAATCTCCTTCTGTTCCGCCTGCTCCTGCGCCGGCGACACGGTGATGTTGTCCACCGCATTGACGCTCGATCCGAGCAGGCGATTGTAGTGGTAGAAGAGGGGCAACTGCAGCGCCGTGATCACGGCTGCGATGCCCACAAGTTTCGGCCACACGCGGTTAGCCACGCTTGCCACCGCCTTCCGGCATCACCACGATGGACGTGGCCACCGCGCGGGCGCCAAGGATATCGACGGGACGGTTCCACATGCGCCCCTTGTAGACAAACGTGGCGGACGATCCGCCGTCGAGATTGGCCGCGATATCCGCGTGGAACTGCAGCATGATGCGCGCGACATCCGCAAAGCTCGCGCCCACGTCGTTCGGCCCCGTGGCATACCGCCCGTCCGTCACGAGCAGGATGACGGTGCCGTCCTTCGTCTGCCCAATGGCCGTGCGGGGATTCACCGCGTAGTTCTCGGCGGACACGGTCGGTTTGCCGTTTTCCACGAGCACCGGCCCAAACCCGACGCACTGCCATACGTCGAGCGAGCGCAACTGGTTGAGCGAGTACGTCCCCGCAATCATCTGGCCCTCCTTGGTGAAGGCAATCACCGGCTGCGGCTGATTGGGCGATCCCGTCATGGAGACGAGCTTCCCGTCCGTGATGGTGATCCCCTGCGGATACGCGCCGGTACCCTGCCAGTTGGTGTCGACAAAGCCGCCGGCGTTGATCCCCGCGATGGCGCCAGAATCCTGCACCATCTGCATGACGGTCTCGCCGCGCACGTGCAAGTATTTGGTCGCCACCACGCGGATGCGCTTCGGGTCTTTGACCAAGAGGATGAAGGCGTTGAACGTCGGCTCGTGCAGCGTGATCATCTGCACGGTCGGATCGTTGATATGACTGAAGTCGCGCCGCTGGATGTCCTGGATGGGGATGGTCGGCCCGCTCAGGTTGTCCGGCAGCGCGTACTTTTTGATGGTGGCCTCTGAAACCAAGAAAAGCGACATGGGCCGCAGCAAGTACGCATGGCGGGTCTGATCCACGCTCTCGATGATGTACTTCTTCAAATTCGTAAACGGCCCCTCGAAGATCCACAGCACTGTGGACACGTAACCAAACACCAGGGTAAACGCCACGTACAGGAGCGCGCGCAGGCCCCGGCGCGGCTTTCGCGGACCTGGGCTCTTGGGCTGCTTCTCCCGACGTGTGCGCGTTGGTCGACGCTCGTCCATTCTGCGTTTTCACCCATTTCGGCCTGGAAAGGCCTGTGATTGGGCAGCGGCCTCGGCCGCGCCCACCGCGCAATCAACAACATTCTAATCCGAAAGCGCATCCGCACCAACTGATAGACGAGCGAGGGACGGTGCGCGTTCGCACAGGCGTGACAGCGGCATCCAAAGCGGATACACTCGCATCGTATGCGAAGGAGGGAGTCACCTTGTCCGAACCTCGCCATCGCGAGCGGTACATCGAAGCCATCCTGCCGCCCGATCCCGTCCGAGACGCCATTCGGCACGCACTCTTGCAGCGCGGGTGGCCGGACATGTGCGTCTCGCCGGCGCTCGGCCGGTTCCTCACGCAACTCGCCATGGGCGCGGGCGCCGCGCTCGAAATTGGCACATACGCCGGCTACAGCGCCATCTGCATCGCGCGCGGCCTCCGCCCCGGCGCGCGGCTCATCACGCTGGAGTCTCGCGCCGAGCACGCCGATCTCGCCCGGCACCACATCGACGCCGCGGGACTGGGCGATCGCGTCGACATTGCCCTGGGGGACGCCGCGGAGACGCTGGCCCGCCTGCGCGCGGAAGGGCATCGATTCGACCTCGCCTTTGTCGACGCCGATAAGCCAAACTACCCGCGATATCTCGACCTCGTGCTCCATCTTTTGTCTCCCGGCGGCCTCATCGTCTTTGACAACGCGTTTGGTCGAGATCGGGTGTTCGATCCGTCGGCCCAAAGCCCCACGCCGGTCGCGCTCAGGGAACTCCATCGCCGATTGTTCGAAGATCCGCGCCTCGTGAGCACCCTCTTGCCCGTGTTTGACGGCGTGGCCATCGCGCGCGTCCTCGCGTGACGAGCCTCCTACCTGCGGCCCCGCCGCGCGCTCTGCCAGGATTCCTGCCACGGCTGGACGCGCACGACGCGAGCGCGCGAGGACAAGCGCGACCGTCTGCGCCGACGCCACCCAGACACAAGGGCCGCCATCAGCACCACTGCCGCGCCGGTGCGCGCAGCAAGCTTGACCCATGGAATGGGCTTGGGTACGGGCTGGTATGGCTCCGCGAGCACCAGCGGCACCGCGCCGAGCTTTTCGCCCGTCGAGACATCGACGAGATCGAGTTCCCCCGCCACCGTTCCCTTCGGCGCTGCATGGAGCGGCGCCTGCTCGTGCAACACGTTCTCCACATCGAGAGGGCGGCCGATGGGCACCGTCGCGAGGACCGGTTCTGGCGTGATGACGGGATCCTTCCCATCGCGCGCCGAGACAAAGCCCGCTCGGTATCCGGCGGGTAGAATGCGCTGCGTCTGATAGTGCGCAAACGCGAAATTGAGCAAGTCCGTGGCATCCTGGCGGATTTGCGCGTCGGTGGGACAGTCCATCAGCACTGCGAGAAATGTCGTACCGCCTCGCTTGGCGGCCACGACAAGGGTTTCATGCGCCACGCTCGTAAATCCCGTTTTGACACCAATGGCGCCCGGATACGTGAACAGCATGCGATTCAAGTTGGTGAGCGTCGCCTGCCACGCGGTTCCCTTCCACGGGTAGGATCGCGTATCGACAATCGTGCGAAACTCTGGGATCTGCATCGCCGCGCGGGCGATTAACGCCATGTCGTACGCGGTGGTGACGTGGCGAGGGTCCGGCAGCCCACTGGGGTTCACGAAATGCGTATGGGTGGCGCCTAGAGCCCGCGCTTCCGCGTTCATCATGTCCGCGAAGTGGGCCACGCTGCCGCCGTATCGCTCGGCGATCTCGACCGCGGCATCGTTGGCGGAATCGATCAGCAGGCCGTACAGCAAATCTTTCAGTGTCGCCTTCTCGCCGGCGCGCATGTACAGCTTGTCCGGGGGTTGGCGGACCGCATCGGTGGAGGCCGTCAACACATCGGTCAGGTGCCCGAGCCGCAGGGCGAGGAGCGCTGTCATGATCTTCGTGATGCTGGCGGGGTAGTGAAGTGCTGTGGGGTGCTTGGCGTAGACTACAACGCCCGTGTCCATGTCCATCACCACAGCCGCCTGCGACACAATGGAAGGCCATGCGGAGGCGTCTTCTCCGACGACGTAGGGAACGGGACCGGGCTGAACGTTCAACACGTCTTCGCGAGGAATGAGCGACTCGGTCGAAACCGGAGGCGGCGTCGAGCGTTCCGCCCGCACCGCGGGACTGTACACGGCCAACGACGCGGCCGCAGCAAGCGCGGCGCATCCGAGGCGGATAAGACGAAATGTCATGCGACCGAGCCACCTCCAGACCTTTTCCTATCCACTCACCGCGCGTCACGCGCGCTCTAATCCCCTAGTTTAGAGGTTGGATTGCACGTTTGGCTAGTGCCGCATTTGACCAACAACAAGTCAAAAAGAGCCTGCCGGCGCCAAGCGGCGACCAGCAGGCTCTCGAAAACGCAACTCAATGCGCCGTTCGCTCCCGTCCCACATCCACCGCGTTTCGGCTCGCGGCCGGAACAAACGGAGGGACGGACTGAAACGCCACATAAAGGAGCGACACAAACAGACCGGACACAATGGACACGTGCAACATGAACGCCTGGATGCTCACGTGCGAAGCAATCAAATATACGCCAGAGAACGCCTGAAGCACGACAAACACCAGGGCAAACACCGCGCCGCGGAACAAGTCCGGGCGCTCGGCCTTCAACCGGTTCGTCCACGCCACAAGCGTCAACATCCAGAGCACCAAAAACAGCGCGAAGGAACGATGGACCCAATCGAGGAGCAGCGCGTGATGGAAATTGTAAATCCCCGACTCGGTCGGAAACGGAAGCCCCCGAAATGCATCGCCCGCGCCGCTCGACGAGATGTACGCCCCGATGTACATATCGAGGTAGAGAATCGGAACGCCAAGCCACGCAAACCAGCGAAAGCCGACGCTCGGGGCCTCGTCGCGCAGCGGAAGCTTGACGCCTGTCGCGAGGTACTCTCCGTACACGCGCTCGGCCCGGCGCACATAGATGGCCAAGAGCACGGTACAGGCAAAGGCCAAGAGCGACACGCCGAAATGCGTCGCGATGACCGAAGCGGGCTCGTTGTAGACCACCGCGAGCCCGCCGAGGACCGCCTCAAGGAGGACGAAGAAGATGCTCAGGGCGACAAACAGTTGAATCTCACGCCATCCCCGATACCTCAACAAGGCGCTCACCGCGGAGACGAGCAGCAGAATTGTGAGGATGGGAACGCCCACGCGGTGCATGAACTCAATGAACATGCTGAGCGACTTCTCGAGGGCCTGAAGGCTCGGTAGAACCTGACCGTTGCACAGGAACCACTCGTGCCCACATCCGAACGCCGAGCCCGTGTACGCGTCCAGGAAGCCGATGCCGTTCACGATGAAGTTCTGCACCGCCGAAAGGATGGCGATGACGAACACAAACACCCCGAAGCCGCGACTCCTGATCATCTTCTCACCCCCCTCGCGGGCCCTCCGACCATCACGCCACGATGGATTTGAAGGTCATAATCCAGATGGATCCTCCGACGACGCAGAACACGATGAACAGCCCAAAGTAGATGGCCGGAACCTGCCAGGCGCGATCGTCGCTCTCCGTGAAGTGCATGAACATGTACAGCTGGACCAAGAGCTGCCCCACACCGAGGATGACGATGATGGTGATGACGAGCGCCGGCGGCTGATGCGTCGCAAGCGCTAGCCAGAACGCAATGGCCGTTAACAACAGGGACAAAAACAGGCCGAGGATGTGCTTCCAGGGGAAGCCCTCCTCGCGGTGGAACTTGTGCTCCTTGGCTTCCACGTCAGATCACCTTCCCGGTGAGGTATACGACCGTAAAGATGAAAATCCAGACGGCGTCGAGGAAGTGCCAGTAAATGCTCCACAAGAACACCTTGCGCGCGGTGACCGGCGTGATGCCGCGGCGCAACAGTTGAAAGATGAGCAATGTCACCCAGAGCAGACCGACGGTCACGTGACTTCCGTGCGTACCCACCAGGATATAGAACGCGGACAGAAATCCGCTTCGCTGAAGGGTGGCCCCAATCCCGACGTCGTGAATGAACTCGGTCACCTCGAAACTGAGGAACACAAGGCCAAGCGCCATCGTCACGAGAATCCAGCCAATGACGGCATTGCGATGACCTCGCCGCATTTCATAGGTGGCGAGACCGCAGGTGAACGACGAGAACAACAGGGCAATCGTTTCAATCGTGAATCCTGTGACGTCAAACAGTTGCTGAGAAGTGGGCCCGCCTGCGACGCGGCCATGCATCACGATGTACGTCGCAAACAGGCTCGAGAACAGGATCATGTCCTGGCCAAGGAAGAGCCAAAAGCCGGTGATGCGCAGGCTGTTTTCTTCCTCGTGATACTCGAGCGGAACGTTGGGGTCCACGGGGTGGTGATCCCCGTGAACCGCCGTGTTCGCATTCGACATGCGTTACAACCTCCCCGCCGCGGCCTCGGTCTTTTCGATCTCCTCGACCGGGATGTAGTGCGAGTCGTCATACTCGAACGAGCGCTGCGCCATGCAGATGAGCACGCCCACGAACCCAACGATGGCCAAGATCCACCACTGGAACACAAACCCCGCGCCCATGATGAAGAACAGGGCGCTCATGATGAACGGACGGCCCGAGTTGTTCGGCATGTGAATCGGCCGGAACGGCACGCCCTTCGGCCCGTTGATGGACTCGCCGTTTTGCTTCATCAGCCACCAAGCGTCGCGGCCCTTGACCGTCGGAATGATGGCGAAGTTATAGTGCGGCGCAGGCGAAGTGGTCGCCCACTCGAGCGTGCGGCCATCCCACGGATCGCCCGTCGTGTCGCGCTCGCCATAGCGCGCGCTCCACAGGATGTTGTAGACGAAGATGATGAACGCCACGCCCATCAGGAAGGCGCCGATGGTCGAGATCAGGTTCACGACACCCCAGCCATAGCCAGCCGGATACGTGTACATCCGCCGCGTCATCCCCATGAAGCCGAGGAAGAACTGCGGGAAGAAGCAGATGTTGAACCCAATCATGAACGTCCAGAAATGCCAACGTCCCAACTTCTCGTTGAGCAACACACCAAACATCTTCGGCCACCAGTAGTACAGGCCCGAGAACACGCCGAACACCGTACCGCCGATGAGCGTGTAGTGGAAGTGGGCAATCAGGAAGTACGAGTTGTGATACTGATAGTCTGCAGGCGGCACGGCCAGCATGACACCCGTCAGGCCGCCGATGAGGAAGTTGGGAATGACACCCAAACTCCACAGCATTGCGGTCTTAAACTCCAGCCGCCCTTTGTGCATGGTGAAAATCCAGTTGAACACCTTGACGCCCGTCGGAATAGCGATGGCCATCGTCGACACGCCGAAGAACGAGTTGACGCCCGGACCGGCGCCCATCGTGAAGAAGTGGTGCACCCAGGTCACGAAGCTCAGGATGGCGATGGCCACCATGGACACCACCATGGCGGAATACCCGAAAATCCGCTTATGCGAGAACGTGCTGATGACCTCAGACATGAGCCCGAAGATGGGCAAGATGACGATGTACACCTCCGGGTGACCCCAGAACCAGAACAGGTTCACGTACTGCATGGGCGCGCCGCCGCCGTCCACGGTAAAGAAGTGCGATCCGAAGTCGCGATCGATGAGCAACAGCGCCAGCGCCACGGCGAGGACCGGGAATGCGAACAGGATGATCACGGACGTCACAAACACGGACCACGTGAACATCGGCATGCGCATGAACGTCATGCCCGGCGCGCGCATCCGCAGGATGGTGACCAGGAAGTTGATACCGGTCGCGATAGTACCGATACCGGTGATGGACAGCGCCACCAGGTAGTAGTTCTCACCGGGGCCCGGATCGAACTGATTTTCGACGTATGGCGGATAGCTGGTCCAGCCGCCGTCCGGCGAACCGCCCACGACGAAGGACAGGTTGAACAACAGGGCCGCGAAGAAGAACAGCCAGAACGAAATGGCGTTTAGGTACGGGAACGCGACGTCGCGGCAACCAATCTGGAGCGGCACCGCCACGTTGAAGAAACCGATGATGGCCGGCATCGCCATGAACAGGATCATGATGGTGCCGTGCGTGGTGAAGATCTGATCATAGTGATCCGCACTCAGGAAGTGCATGTTCGGCCACGCGAGCTGTGCGCGCATCAGGAGGCCGTCGGTACCTCCGCGGAACAGCATCAGGATGGCCGCGATCATGTACATGATGCCGATCTTCTTGTGATCGACCGTCGTCAGCCACTCGTCCCAGAGCCACTTCCACAAGCGGAACTTGGTGAGGACCACCACGATGCCGAGCGACGCACAAATGATCAAGAAGTCGGACAGCCAAATGAGCGGACCTTCGTCGAGCATGAAGAAATGTACGGCCCAATTGACCACTCCGTGCATGCTCGCTTCCCCTTTCATCCCTGAATTCGCGTCTGCGAACGAGCTTTACTCTGGCGTCGTCGACGAGAAGGTCAGCTTGCCGATGAGACCAGGTTGGTTGATCTGCGCCTCGGCTTGCTTCGTCAACTTCGGCGCGGTCTGCTGCACGCTCTTGACCCAGTTCTCAAAGTCCGTCGGCGAGAGCGCATTGACGGTGAACGTCATGTGCGCAAAGCCGCGTCCGGAATACTGCGCGCCGCGCCCGAGATAGCTGCCTGGGTGGTCGGCTTCCAGCCAAAGCTTCAGGTTCATGTTCGGCATCGTGAACTCCATGCCGCCGAGCGCAGGCACCCAGAACGTGTTCATGGGCCCGCTCGATGTGAGCTCAAAGTCCACCGGGACGCCCGCCGGGATATTCACGTAGTTGACCGTCTCGATGTTCTGAGCCGGATACTTGAACACCCACTTCCACTGCTCCGAAATGACGTCGATGGTGATGGACTTGCCCACAATCTTCGCCGTCGCCGCCTCCACCTTCGGCGGATACACCAGCTTGTACGTCACGGCGACCGTCGGAATCGCGAGGGCAATCACGACCAGAATCGGGATGACGGTCCAGAGCGTCTCGAGCTTGGCGTTGCCCTCGATTTCCGGCGGAACGTAATCCGCGTTGTCAGGCCGCGCCCGGTACTTGATGATCACCCAGAAAAACAGGATGAACACGGCCAGGACGACAAGCAGCATCAAGATGAACGAATAGATGATGAGATAATACTCGCTCCGAGCCACTGGCCCCTGCGGGCTCAGAACCGGCCAATACTTCGGGCTGTCGCATCCCGTGAGTGCGAGTACCGTAAAACCAATGAGCGCAATCAGTCCTCCCACTCGACGCCCTTTTGGCTTCATCGTCGCTTTCGTCTCCCTTCTGTCCTATCTGTTGCGAAACTTCCGCGGCGCCCCCCGTTTGCAGACGACGATCGACAACGAAACCATCCGACCGAAAGGATTGTACACATCGCAGTCTGCGGGCCATCGTAGCGCGCTCCATCGCCAAGTTGATGATACCACTTGGCCCGACATATTTCGCAGAACGACGCGCTTGACAATATGACGATTTTGAAAAACGTTCAATAAGCAAAGCATGCTTGAAACGATAAGGCGCGGGCCTCTTCGCTCCGGGCCTCCTGCCGCGGCGTCACAAATCCCGCAACCTAGTATTGCTTGTGGGTAGGCAATTTAAACCATGTTACAATGGACGTATCGCGTGGTTGCGCTGCCATGGCGCGCACGTATCCCTGAACCCTTGCAAAGGCGGGACATTCGATGGAGCTCGTGACGACGTTTGCAGACCTCGTGGATATCCTTTCTAAGGATTACCGAGTGCCGGACATCGTGCTGGATACGTCCACGGTGCTTTTCATCCTGGAATCTCCGCACATCCAGGAACTTCGCCACGGCGCGCCGGTGGCGGGATCGTCTGGGGCCACCATGTCGCGACACATCTTCGGCCCGGAATATGGCCACCTGCCGCTCGGCCGCATGGTGAAGAAAAATGCGGAGACAGGCGCGAAACGGCCGCGCCTCTCCGCGATTGGTCTGATGAACGTGTGCAACATTCCCTTGCAGGCGGCCGCGTACCCGCGCGACATTCAGGTTCGGTACGCCGACTGGTTTGAGGCGATGAATGCCGTCCGCACGCAGAACCAGAAGTGGTCATTCGCCGACCCGCGCCAACAGGACATTCAGTCCTATCTCGCAAACGACTTGCGCAAAAAGCTCGAGGCCTACCGCGGCCGCGCCATCACCCTCGTTCCCTGTGGGCGGTTTGCGCAGAAGTTCTTCGCGCTGGCCGACGTGGCAGACGAGAAGTGGGACGTGATCGACGGCGTGCCACACCCGTCGTACAACAGCTGGGATCGCGCGCAATACGCCAAGGCCGTGGAGCGCGTGGTCGAGGCCGTGGGCCTGGCCGGCGCGGAGCTCGCCGTCCAGCTCGAATCAGACGGGTCGCGCGGCGCGTAACACCCGCTTCATCACGTCAGCCGCCGGATAGCCGATCTCGTCGTATCGCCTGCACGCGGCCTCCACGTCGTAGGGAACCCTGCGATGTTCCACGCGGAACGCGTCCCCATCCACGTGCAGGATGACGTACGAGGCCTGGGGCACGCCGTCGAACGGCATGCCGACGCTGCCGAGGTTGACGACGGTCCTCCCGCGGATATCGCGGACGTACGGCACATGAATGTGGCCGTATAGGTACAGACGCGCGCCCCAGCCGGCGAAGATGCGCGACTCGATGTCCTCATCCGGCGCGTCGGCCGCCACCACCGGAAACGGATCGAGCGGCGTGGCGTGAAAGGCGAGCCAGCCTCCGAACGGCGAATCTTCCTCGAGCAGAACCGGCAAGTTGGCGAGGTATTCGAGTTCCGCTCGGTTGAGCAACCCCCGTGCAAACGCTGCCTCCTCGTCCATGCCGGCGCGCCGCTCCTCCGGCACCTCGCCGGGCCGCACCCCGCGCACCACCCATTCGTCGGCGTTGCCGCGGATGACCTTGTCTGCCACCTCGACGACCTTCTCCACACACGCCTTCGGCGCATAGCCCCGAAAGGCGAGATCGCCGAGTACATAGACGCCATCGCATCCCACTTGCCGCAGATCGCCAATGACCGCATCGAGGGCTAGCTCGTTTCCGTGCACGTCCGAGAAAAACGCGAGTCGCATCGACACTCCCCTCCCCATGGTGGTCATGTCCATTGTACGCGTTTCCATCCGGGCGATCACGGCGGCCGATCACAGCCAACCCATGTCGTCCGCCTTGCGGATGGCCTCCTGGCGTGTGGCGCAGCCGAGCTTGGCCAAGGCGCCAGACAAGTAATTGCGGACCGTGCCCTCGGAGAGGAACAATTCCTTGGCCATCTGCCGCGTGGTGAGCCCGCGCTTGGCGAGCCGCAGCACGTCGATCTCGCGCGCGGACAGCGGATTATCCGTCTCGATGGCCGCCATCATCAGGGCGGGATCGAACACGCGCTGGCCTGCCATGATGGAACGAAGGTGAGCCGCGAGCTGCTCGACTTTGCCGTCTTTCAACAGGTAACCGTGCACCCCGGCCTGCAAGGCGCGCCTGAGGTAGCCAGGCCGCGCGAAGGTGGTCAGCAAAACCACGCGCACGCCTGGCACGTCCCGCAGGATGCGCGCCGCGGCGTCGAGCCCGCTCATTTTCGGCATCTCGATGTCCAACAGCGCGAGATCCGGCCGCAAGGCGATGGCTTTCGCCACCGCCTCCTCGCCGTCGCCCGCGGTGGCGACCACGTCAAAGTCGCCCTCCAGGGCGAGGAGCGTCGCAAGCGCATCGGACACTAAGCCTTGATCCTCCGCCAATAACACGCGTATCACGGCAGACCCTCCCGTCGCTCGATGGGAACGGGGGCCTTCAGCACCACGACCCAGCCCGGCTCAAACTCGGGCCATCCGAGGGCTCGTCGGCGCCAGTCGTCCCGTCCCAACCGCTCGCACTCCCCGCCAATCTGCGCCATCCGGGCGCGCATGCCGGCAATGCCGCTCCCGCCGCAGGTCGGGATCGTCGCGAATTCTGCCGCTCCTTCGCCGTCGTCCGCGACGGCGAGCACCACGAGCGGCCCGTCCCGCCACAGGCGGACCGCGCATCGCCTGGCGCCGCTGTGCCGGACGACGTTCGTTACGGCCTCGCGCAGGCACATCGCATACGCATGCTCCACCGTCTTCGGGACAGCGTCCATCTCGCACGCCATGTGCGCCTCGATGCCCGCGGCTGCGAGCACTTCTTCCGCGGCGCGCCAGGCGTCCTGCCAGTCCGTCGCGCGCATGTCGGCCACATACGCGCGCACCGATTCGAGCGTCGCTCGGCTCACCCGCTCAATCTGTTCGATCTCGTCGCGCGCTCGAGGAACGTCCCCCGTGCGCTCCAGAATGCGCCCGGCCACCTGCGCCTTCAGCGTGATGAGCGACAACTGGTGGCCCAAAAGATCGTGCAGGTCGCGCCCGATGCGCGCCCGTTCCTCGGCCTGGCTGAGCCGCGCAATCTCGCTCTGAGCCGCCTGAAGCCGCGCGTTGGTCTGCTCGAGCGCCGCCCAGGCGCGCATCATGTAAATCAGGATGCTTCCGCCGAACAAGGCGCCAATCAAGAGGTAATGAAACCCCTGCGGGAA
Source organism: Alicyclobacillus sp. CIJ1 (assembly GCF_057538885.1). NCBI lineage: Bacteria > Bacillati > Bacillota > Bacilli > Caryophanales > Alicyclobacillaceae > Alicyclobacillus > Alicyclobacillus sp. CIJ1. Next base: position 95,544 of record NZ_BAAJPH010000147.1, read on the forward strand.
TGGGATATGATGGGCCCGCTCGACGGCCACGAGCGTGCCGACGCTCGCGCACAGGACGGCGAAGAGCGCCATGGTGCGCCGAAGAGGCCCGTAGAGGATGGTCGCGACGGGGTAGAAGAGGAGATACACGTAGTTCAGACTGAAGGCGGCCATCAGCGTCAGGAGGATGGCCAATTGCCCGAAGAACGCCGCGATTCGCCAAGGGCTGTTGCGCGGCGTGAGAAAGGCCACGACGTAAAGCGCTCCAAAGGCGGCAAGGCTCCCTAGGCCAGCCGCCATGGCCCGCACCGGAAGTCCCAACAAAAACGAGGCGGGATACACCAGTTGAAGCAAGAAGAAGATCATCGTCTCGATGGCGCCTCGGCGGAGTTTCCGCCTCATGTCGACAGCCTCCCGACAGTTGAGCCTACGCTTTCCTCATGCGACCGAACGAACCTCCCGCGGCCGCGTCGACACCCACGCCGCCAAGAGCACAAAGCCAATCAGGTAGGCGAGAAGAACGGCCACATCGCTCCACTGGACAGTGCGCTGCCCGATGAGAGACCAGGCGATATCCGCCAGCCGGTAGGTCGGCATCCAGAGCGCAAGATGCTGGAAAAACGGCGGCAGGACCTGAATCGGTATCCACAGCCCGCCCGCAATGGAGATCAGGAAATACACGATGCTCGCGAGAATTTGCGCGGCCTCGCGCCCGCCGATATGCCCAATCAAAATGCCGAGCGCGGTGAACACAAGCGCGCCGAATACCGTTGCCGCACCGCAACCAAGCCATTCGCCGGCCGGCATCCGGACGTGTTCCACGAACGCGCCGACCAAGAACATGATGGCGATGGCGATGGCGTTCACCACCACGTTCGCCGCGATCTTCGTCGTCACCGCCTGGGCAGCCGGGCGGGGCGTCGTGAGCATCCAACTCGTCCAACCCTGCGTTCGCTCGATGGCCACGCGCACCGCATTGCCGTTCAGCCCCGTGCCCACGACGCCGAACACGGACATGGAGATGAGAAAATACTTCGACCACTCGATCCCGCCCACCTGCGCGTGTCGGCCGTACAGATTCACATACAGGAGGTAGAACCCGACCGGAAACAACAGGGTGAAGATGAAAAACCGGCGATTGCGCACATTCCGTAGGACCTCGATACGCCACTCCAGAAGCCACGAATTCATCGGATCACCCCCCTCTCTTCGAGACGGTCGTCCAGCTCCGTCAGGGCGACGAACGCATCCTCAAGCGCACCCTGCGAGACTTCAAACGACGAGGCGTCGAGATCGCGCAAGATGATGGCGCGAAGCACGTCGTCCGGCCGATCCGTCTCGATTCGCACGTGGCGTCCGCTGTACCGCACGCTCCGGACGTACGGAAGCTGTTCGATCTCTTCCTTCGTGCACCGCGGTCCCGCGATAAAGCTCACGTACCGATGTCCGGCCTGCGCCTTGATCTCGGCAAGGCTCCCGTCCGCGATCACCCGGCCGCCCTTGAGCAAGATGACGCGATCGGCGACGGACTCGGCCTCCTCCAAGTGATGCGTGGTTAGCAGAAGCGTGCGCCGGCCGTCATACACGAAGCTGCGCAGGCTGTCCCAAAACGCCCGCCGCGACTCGACGTCCATGCCCGTCGTCGGCTCGTCCAGCAGGAGCAACGCCGGATCGCCCGCCATGGCGAGGGCGAACTGGAGCCGCCGCTGCTCGCCGCCGGACAGCTTCACGGCCTCCCGCTCTGCGAGATGTTCGATGCCGGCCATCTGAAGGAGGTTGTCCGCCGGCAACGGATGCGGGTAGAAGCTGCGGAACCACGCCACAAGTTCCTTCACCTTCACGCTCTGCGGCAGGGTCACGTGCTGCAACATGACCCCGAGCCGCTCTCGCGCGGCGCGATCGCGCGGGCGGTGGCCAAAGACCCGCACCGAACCATGGGTCGGCTGCGACAGTCCCAGAATCATGGAGATGAGCGTAGTCTTGCCGGCCCCGTTCGGCCCAAGCAGGGCCACGATGGTGCCGGGCTCGACATCGAACGTGACGTCGTCCACCGCGTGAATTGCGCCAAACCGCTTCGAAACGTGCTCCACCGAAATGGCGGCTGCCGCCAAAGGACATCGCCTCCAGGTCCCATCTTGATGTCGATCCTACCCGGTATGAGCTTTGGCGACCAGTGAACGCCGTCATCGGCGGGATGTGACAAATGTCACACGCCGAGCATGCGCCATGCGAGGTGCGCGCCCATGCGGTATCATGGGGATATCCACCGACCCGCAAGCGGAAGGCGAGGGACGTACAATGCGGGTTCGCACCAAACCAGCATGGTTTCGGCCTCATTTCGACGACGACGAGGATGACGACCTCCTGCTCGAGATGGCCGAAGAGCTACCCGGCTTCCCATCCATCAAGGACGAAGGAGATGAGAAGCCGCGCAGTGAGGAGCACTCGTGAGCCGCGAAATTCGCGCGTCGCGGCCCTAGGTGGTCCTCATGGCAGCGCCTCTGCGTGCCCCACCTGATCCTCGTGAAACAGCCGCTCAAGTTCGCTGACGGCGCCTTCGTGGGCCAGGACGAGCAGGTGATCGCCTTCTCGGATTCGGGTGCTCCCGCGCGGGACGATGGCTTTGCCGCCGCGCACCACGGCGTAGCACAGGGTGTCGGGCGGAAAGGCGAGATCGCGCAGCCTCTTTCCGGCGCGTGGCGATCCCGGCATCACCACAATGGGCACCATGACCGCAGCTTCGCGCGCGATAGCGAGCAGTTCGCACATCGATTCGGGCGGCGTGGCCTGGACGAGTCCGAATCTCTCGGCGAGCCACTCGACCGTCATGCCCTGAACCAGCGCGGAGACGAGCACGACGAAAAACACGACCTCCACGAGCGCGATGTAGCCCTGGACGTGCGCCTCGACGGCAAACAAGATGAGGACGATGGGTGCCGCGCCGCGGAGCCCGGCCCACGCGATGAACCAGCGCTCCTCTGCGGTCATTCTGAAGAAGAGAGTCGACAGCCACACGGCGGCCGGGCGAGCCACGAAGATGGCACCGTAGGCGAGGAGAAGCCCTGGCACCGCCACGTCGGCAAAATCGCGGGGAACAAGGAAAAATCCGAGCACGACAAACATCACAATTTGCACAATCCAGGCGAGCCCTTCGTGGAAGCGGAGCACCGCCAAGCGCTCGCTCATGCGCCCGCCCGCCATCACAACGCCGGTCAGGTAGACCGCGAGAAAACCGCTCCCGGACATCGACTGCGCCATGCCGAACGACAGGAGCGCCATCGCCAACGTCACGGCCGGGTAGAGGCCCGGTGTGTCGAGCCGCGCCGCGGCGAGAAGTTTCCGGCCGAGATACCCGGCGGCGAGTCCGACGCCGAGCCCGATGCCCATTTGGGCCGCGAAGAGCACGGCCACCTCGAGCGGGCGGAGCCCGGGACGCCCTGTCCGGGCGAGATCGATGAGGACCGTCATCAAAAAGAACGTCATCGGGTCATTGGTGCCCGACTCCACCTCGAGTACGTCGGCCAACCTCGCCTTGAGGGACGTGTTGCCGAGCGCGCTGAACACACTGGCGGCATCCGTGGAACTCGCGGCCACGCCGAGCATCGCCGACGAGAGCCACGGCAGGCGCAGGACCGCATGCGCCAAGGCGGTCATGATAGCGCTCTGCGCGAGGACGCCGAGCGTGGCCAAAGACATGGCCGGCCAGAACGCCCGGCGCACGCGCTGGGGCGTCGTATGCAGCCCTCCGTCGAAGAGAATCATCGCGAGCGCCAATGAACTGAGATTCGTGGCCACGTCCGGGGAAATAGCGGTCAGCAGATCCGGATCCAGCGCGGCGATGGCGCAGCCGAGCGCGACGAACCCCACCATCGCCGGAAGGCCCATCCGGCTGTGAGCGCTCGCGATAAAGACGCCTGAGAGGAGCACCACCGCCACGACGACGCTCACGACACTGACCAGGCTCATGTGCGCTCCGCCTGCTGCCTTGCCCAAATTCGCTCGTTGAGACGGCGCAAAAGGCTGAGGAACGTCCTTCGCTCCTCCTCTGTCCAATCCCCCACAAGCTCTCGATACAGCTCGATGCGGGACGCGCGCGTGGCCTCGAGCGCCTCCACCCCCGCCTCGGTGATGGTCAGGCGGAGTTGGCGCTTGTCCTCCTCATCTCGCTCCTTGGCAATCCAACCCGCCTCCACAAGCGGCGTGATCTGCCGGCTGATGGTTGAAATGTCGAGCAAAAACCGCGCGGCGAGCTGCCCTGCGGTGAGCTCTCCCTCCTCGCGCAGCGCCAGTAAAATCAGATACGCCGAGCGGTCAATCTCCCGATGCTTGCGCCACGACTGACGTGCGCCCTCGAGCCGCCGCGCGAAGATGGCCATTTCGCGCTCCAACGCTTCGAACGAGTCCATCCTGGCCTGATCCATGTCGGCCTCCTTTGGGTGCATTTTCAGCGTGATAGTTGTATAATACAATAGTTGTGTAGAGTTCATTTCTCGTGTCCCTGAACAACTTGGGGCTCACGCTCTCGTTGGCACGTCACACGAAAGGAGGAATTCCACGTGTCCGCGCAACCCGATGTCGCACAGGAGTTCGATCACGCCGAGTCGAACATCCTGCGGCAGCCTGCGCCCGTCTGGGCCGTCGCCTTTGCCTGCGTGGTGGCCTTCATGGGGCTTGGGCTGGTTGATCCAATTTTACCCGCGATCTCGGCGCAACTCCACGCCACCAAGGCCCAGACGGAGCTCCTCTTTACGAGCTATATGCTTGTCACCGGCTGCATGATGGTGTTCACCGGATTCATTTCGACCCGCATTGGGCCAAAGTACACGCTGCTCTGCGGCCTCGCGCTGATCATCGTCTTTTCCTTCCTCGCCGGCCGGTCGCACAGCGTCGGCCAAATCGTCGGCTTCCGCGGCGGCTGGGGCCTCGGCAACGCCATGTTCATCGCCACCGCGCTTTCCGTCATCGTGTCAGCCGCGAGAGGCACCGCGGCGAGCGCTATCATCCTGTACGAGGCCGCTCTCGGGCTTGGCATCTCCGTGGGGCCCCTCCTCGGCGGGACGCTCGGCGAGCACAGCTGGCGCTATCCGTTCTACGGCGTGGCGACGCTCATGGCCATCGGATTTGTGGCCGTCCTGCTCTTTCTCCGCGGCGTGCCCAAGCCTGCGCACCGCGCCTCCATCGCGGCGCCGTTTCGGGCGCTCGGGCACCTCAGCCTGTTGACGCTCGGGTTGACGAGCCTGTTTTACAACTTCGGCTTCTTCACGCTGCTCGGCTACGGCCCGTATCCGCTGCACATGTCCGCCATCGGCATCGGCTACACGTATTTCGGATGGGGCATCCTGCTCGCCGTCACGTCGGTCTTCGTCGCTCCGTGGCTGGCAGAGAAGTTTGGCATCCTGCCGGTCATGTACACCATCCTCGCGCTGTTCGCCCTGGACCTCTTGGTCATGGGCCTGAGCGTGCACTCGCGGCTGACGCTCGTCATCTGCATCATCCTCGCCGGCGCCTTCCTCGGCGTCAACAACACGGTCATCACGACCGCGGTCATGCAGGCGGCTCCCGTTGAGCGGCCCACCGCATCCGCCGCATACAGCTTCGTCCGCTTCGTGGGCGGCGCGGTTGCCCCCTGGCTGGCGGGGAAGCTCAGCGATGCGGTCGGACCCGCCATGCCGTTTTTCATCGGATGCCTAGGCGTCGTGGTGGCCATCATGGTACTGTGGATGGGACGAAACCATCTGCGCCACATCCAATACGTGGCCCACTGACGCGGCAGAGGATGAACGGTATGGAGCTCATCTTTCTCGGCACGGGCGCCGGGGCCCCTTCCCGGCGCCGCAACGTGACCGCCATCGCGCTTCGCCTGACCCGGGAGGACAGCACCGTATGGCTGTTCGACTGCGGCGAAGCGACGCAGCACCGCATGTTCGACGCGCCGTTCGGCCCCAACCGGGTCGATCGCGTCTTCATCACACACCTCCACGGCGATCACATCTTCGGCCTTCCGGGGCTCCTCAGCACGCGGTCGTTTCCAGAGAACGTCGGACCGTTGCAGCTCTACGGCCCAGCCGGTATCCGAGCGTTCGTCCGCGCCACCCTCGATCTGAGTCAGACGCACCTCAGCTACGCGATCCAATTTCACGAGTGGACGTCACCCGAGCCCGAGCCCGTCCGCGAAGGGCTGTATACCGTGCGCGCGGCACTCCTCGATCACGCCATACCCTCCTACGGCTACCGAATTGAAGAGGCGCCCTTCCCCGGCCGCCTCCATGCGGAGCAGCTCCGCGCGGAGGGCCTTCAACCGAGCCCCCTCTGGGCGCGGCTCAAGGCCGGTGAGGACGTGACCCTCCCCGATGGACGGCGGCTGCGCGCGGCCGATTTCGTCGATCCGGCCGAACCCGGGCGCGTCATCGCCATCCTCGGCGACACGAGGCCATGTAAGGCCGCGGTGGAACTGGCGCGCGGCGCCGACTGTCTCGTGCACGAAGCCACGTTCCTGGATCGACATGCGCATCTCGCCTCGGCCTTCTTCCACAGCACGGCGCGCCAAGCCGCCGAGATCGCGCAGGAGGCAGGGGCCAAGTGCCTCATCCTCACGCATCTGAGCGCGCGCTACGAGCGGACCGAGGAGGACGAGTTCCTCGCGGAGGCCCGAGCCGTTTTCCCCAACACGCTGCTCGCGCACGACGGCATGATCTACGACATTCCGCGGAGTAAGCGGGACGCCTGAAGTCTGCCGGGACCGCCTGCCCGGCCGCTTGACATCGGCGTCCAACCCCCGTATGATGCATGTGTACTATTCGAACTAGTACACATGAGACACTCGCCGAGCGCGCCCACAAACGTCCGCCAAGGGGGTGATGGCCGTGTGGCTTCAGGTGGATCCCCGGTCTCCCACGCCGGTCTACCAGCAGATTGTGGACGGCATCAAAGGGGCGGTGGCAGCTGGCTGGCTGAAGCCCGGCGATCGCCTGCCCTCCGTGCGGGATCTCGCTGTCTCCCTCGCCATCAACCACAACACCGTCGCGAAGGCGTATCAGGAGCTCGAGCGAAGCCGCGTGATCGAGGTCGTCCGAGGCCGGGGCACGTTCGTGGCGAGCCCAGGGCAGAGGCCGCCCGATGTCGAGGAGCGCATCGAAAAACTCCGCGACTCCCTGCGGCTCGCGTGGATTGAGGCCTACCACCTGGGCCTCGCGGAAGACGAGTTCGAGCGGATGTTTCGCCAGGCGCGTGACGCCGCGCGCGGCGAGAGAAAGAAGGAGGTATAGTGGACATCATCCTCTCCGTTCAGCAACTGTCCAAGCACATTCGAGGACAGGCGGCACTTGTCTCTGTCACCTTCTCCCTCTGCGAAGGCTCCGTCCACGGAATCCTGGGCGTGAACGGTTCCGGCAAAACCACGCTGTTGCGGATCCTGGCGGGGCTCTACCGGCCAGATGGCGGCGAGATGGTCTGGGTGGAAAGGCCCGTGAGTCCGTGGAACGATCCGGCCTGGCGAGCCCAGGTGGCCTTTGTGGATCCCACGGTCTCCCTGCCCGCGCGGTGGACGCTCGAGGACTGGGAGTCGTACGGTCGACTCATGTACGAGCGCTGGGATCACCACCGATTCCGCAGCCTGCTGAGACAGCTCGACCTGCCGCTTAGCCAACGCGTCCACCGGTTTTCGATCGGCATGCGCATGCGCGCGAAGCTCGCGTTCGCGCTCGCGACACGCCCTCGCCTGCTTCTGCTCGACGAACCCACCACGGGGCTCGATCCCGTCGTGCAAAGGCAAATCTGGAAGTGGCTCGTCGGCGAAGCGGCGGATTCGGGAACCTCCTTGCTTGTGGCGACACACGCCGTCGACGACGTGGAGCGACTGGCAGACAGCCTCACGGTGTTATACCAAGGACGCTCGGTGTGGTCGGGTGCACTGGAGGAGGCGAAAGAAGGGTTCGTAAAATTGGTGGTTCGCCCTGAAGGGCAAGCAGTACTCCTCGCGGCGGACGATGCGCTCAGCTGGGAGCAGGATGGCAGCGGTTCCTTCAGCACCATGGTGGAGCGGGCGTCGTTGGACCATGTCCGAGACCAACTTCGCGCGGTCGGCATTCATCAGATCGTTGTCCAAGACCATCTCCCGTTGGACGAATGGTTTCGCCTGCTGATGCGGAAGGAGGGGTACGCCTTTGATGCAGACGAAGGCGTCTAGGGCCGTGTGGTGGTACACGTGGCGCTCTCTGCGCTGGTGGCTCATCGCCACGCCATTTGTATTCGGCCGCGGTTGGGTGTTGAGCTTTCTCTTCGCAAACGCTCCCCATGCGCTGCGCGAGGATCTCGTGCAGCTGGCTTCGGGCCAAGAGGCAAACGTGCTGGACCTCGGCGCATGCTGGTCGATCATCCTAGGCATTTCTGGGCTTGCGACGCGCCGCGTTGAACTGATGAGCGTCCTCGCTGGTCCGGCCCGGCGGCGGGACGTGTACGCCGCACACGCCTTCCTCACGGGAGGAACGCTCGTCGTTAGCCAAATCTTGTTTCTCATTAGCCTATGGGTGCTCGACGCCCGCATGGGGCTGCCCGCCAGCCCAGCACTCGTCGCACACGTGGTCGTGAAGCGATTGCTCATCTATCTCGCGGCCTGGAGCGTGGGCCTCGCGGCCGCCGCCACCATTGCGCATCCCGTCGCCGCCGGGCTCTCGGCCGTCGGTGTCTCGGGCTTTCCCGTGTACGCAGGTGCGTTCATCGAATACGTGAGTTCCAAGTGGAACGGGCCGCATCCGTCGTCCCTGTCGAACGACATCATGCGCTTGTCACCCCTTACGCTGCTGGACCGGACGACTGGCGGAGCGCTCGTCGCGTACGGGATATGGTTCGTCGCCTGGATCGCCTTGTGGCTGGTGCTCGGAGCCGCGCTGTTCCAACGACTCCCGTTAGAACACCTGAACGAGATCTTTCCGTTTCCTGTATGCCAGCGCCTGTTCGCGCTTGGCATCGCCCTCCTTGCGGGGTTTCTCCTAACCACGTGGATTGCGCAGGCCATCGGCCTTGGCGTCGGAAAAGCTGCCGCCGTGGAAGTCGTTCTCATCTGGATGGCATCATGCTCCATCCTGTACGCCTTTCGCAGCCGCCATCCGTTCTTCCGCTTGAGGAGGTGGAACCCATGAACGTGTTGCAACTGTTTGACGTCACCAAACGCATCGGGCGCCGCGAGATCGTCCGCCAGCTGAATATGAGCGTGCGCGCGGGCGAAGTGTACGGCTTCCTCGGGCCGAACGGCGCTGGCAAGACCACGACCATCCGCATGATTGTCGGGCTCATACGGCCCACGCGCGGCGCCATCCAGGTGTGCGGTCACGACGTCGAGCGCGATCCCGTCAGCGCAAAACGATACCTGGGCGCCATCGTCGAAAATCCCGAGATGTACGGGTATCTGACCGGCCGCCAGAACCTGCTCCACTACGCGCGGCTGGCCGGGGTCGATCGCGTCCAGGAGCGCATCGAGCGCGTGGCCAAACGCGTCGGGCTCCAGGATCGCATTGACGACAAGGTCAAGCGGTATTCGCTCGGCATGCGGCAGCGCCTCGGCGTCGCCCAGGCTCTGATTGCCGATCCGAAGCTGCTCGTGCTCGACGAGCCCACGAATGGGCTCGATCCGGCCGGCATTCGCGAGTTCCGCGAACTCATCCGCACCCTCGCCGCCGAAGGCTTGGCTGTGTTCGTCTCCAGCCACCTGCTCTCGGAGGTCGAGCAGATGTGCGATCGCGTCGCCGTGCTGCAACAGGGCAGGATCATCGCCGAGGCGAGCGTGGCGGAGCTTCGCGCAGGGGCTGGCTCCCTGCGCCTGCGCATCTCGCGGTGGGATGAGGCGACCGAATGGCTCCGGGCGCGCGGATTTGAAGTCGAAGGAAGCGACGCCAAGCTCGTCGTCCACCATCTTGACGACGCCCGTGTCGCGAAGCTCCTTCGCGATCTCGTCGGAGCCGGGTTCGACGTCTATGAAGCGGCGCGCACCGGGGGACTGGAGCAATCGTTTCTCGCGCTCACAGGCGCAGAGTCGGGAGGGGATACGCCATGACGCTCTGGCGCGTCGTGCAAAACGAATGGATGAAACTCGTGCGCCGCAGGCGGCTCGCCGTCGTGGTGGCGCTCGCCCTATGCCTCGTGGGGATGTTTGCGCTCGGGGAGCATCATGAGAAGCAAATTTACAGCCGCGTGCCGACCCAGGCGGCATCCGCCGACTGGAAGACGAACGCCAAGGCCGATCTTGCAGCCGCAGAGGCGCAGCTCAGCCTGCTCGAACGCCAGTCCCCCACATCCGCCGGCGCGGCCCAGGCGCTGGCAGCCCTACAGCAGCGCGTACAGGAGGATCGTTACCGCTTGGCGCATGACGTCGGGCCCATCTCGCCCAACCTGTTGAACGGGTGGGCAGAGACGAGTCAGTTTGTGGGCGCCGCCACGAAGACGTTCATCCCGTTGCTCGTCGTGATCCTCGTCGGCGACATGGTGGCCGGCGAAATGACCCAGGGGACCATCAAGCTCCTGGTGGTGCGGCCCGTGCGCCGGCGCACGCTGCTGCTTGGCAAATGGCTCGTCTCCGTGGCATCGTCCGCCGCGCTGTCCTTTCTGCTCTGTTTCGCGTTTTTGGGCGTCGCCCTGGCCATCGACGGCCCTCAGGGCGCGATGCAGCCCGAGTGGCTGAACGTCCACGTGCGATTCTTCACGCAGCCTGGCGCCCTTCAACCCACGCCCGTCGCACTGTACGATCACGCCGTGGTCTGGCCGATGTGGCATGCATTTCTGCTGCAGAGCGCGCTCGTGGCGGGCGCCATGGTGGCGGTGGCCTCCATCGCCTTCACGTGCTCCGTCCTCTTTCCGTCCGCGATGGTCAGCACGTCGGCGGCCATGGGTTCCATCATCATCGGTTTCGTGGTCGCCGCCATGGCGCGCGGCCAATCCTGGGTGAAGATGCTTTTTACCACCCATCTCAGCCTGTATGGCGATCTCGCCGGTGGCACCGCCTTTACCGTCGGCTCGCCGGTCACGCTCGCGCAAGGCGTCGCGGTTCTCATCGCCTGGACCGTGGTGCTTCTGGCCGCCGCCTTCCTCCGGTTCGGCCGCCAGGACATCCTCAACGCCTGAGGCACGCCCCGGCTCCTCTCCTCCTCCGTCACTCGGCTTTTCTTCTGGATTGGCTTGCAAATCGCGGCCCGTCCGGCGACGATAGACGGAAGAAAGGAGCCGGGATCGTGCAACTTGCCAAATTCTCCATTCGCCGCCCCGTCACCATCACCATGCTCATGATTGCGCTCGTCGCCATCGGGGTCTTTGCGCTCCTCCACCTGCCGGAAGAGCTGTACCCGAAGCTTAACCTACCGGTGGCGGCGGTGGTCACGTCATGGAACGGCGCCTCGCCGGAAGAAGTGGAAAAGCAGATTTCCCACCCGCTCGAGCAGGCGCTCGAGGGGCTCTCGGGCGTGAACCTCATTGAGTCGCAATCGACGGCCGGAAGTTCGCTCGTGATTGTGGAATTCAACTACGGCGTCAATCTGGACGAGGAACTGAACCAGATGCGCAGCCTGGTGAACCGGGTTCAGCCGGAACTCCCGTCCGACGCCACGACGCCGCTCGTCCAGCAGTTCGACCCGAACAGCCTGCCCATCATGCGCATTGCCGTGTACGGATCGAAGGGCGTCTCCCTGCAGACCGTCTCCGACGCGGCGACCAACGTCGTGGAGCCGGCCATCGAGCGGCTGAACGGCGTTGCGGGCGTCCAGGAGGCGGGCGGGCTCGTGCGCCAGATCACCGTCGAGGTGGATCCGGACAAGCTGAAGACGTACCATCTGAGCATCGAGCAGGTGGTGAATGCCATCGCCGCCAACAACCTCTCGGCGGACGCCGGGCAGGTCCAAAAGGGCAACCTCCTCATCCCCCTCCATGTGAGCGGGGAGATTGGATCCGCATCTCAACTTGGAGATCTCGAGATTCCATTGCCTCTGCGCGGCGACGTCAGGCTCAAGGACATCGCTCAGATTGAGGACGGCCATGCGCCCGTCGAACTCGTGAGCACGGTGAACGACGCGCCGGCCGTGACCCTGTCCATTTCGCAGGCGTCCGACGCCAACATCGTGCAAGTCTCAAACGGCGTGTGGCAGGCGCTCCCGTCCATGGAAGCGCAGCTGCCGCCCGGCGTGCACCTGGAGGTGCTCACGGACGACGCACAGCCCGTTCGCGACACCATCCACACCGTGGTCAACCACACGGTGCTCGGGTTCATCTTCGGGATCCTGGTCATCCTGCTGATTCTGCGCAGCGTGCGCTCCACCATCGTGGTGGCAGTGGCCATCCCCATCGCCACGCTGTCGACCTTCGCGCTCATGGCCGCTGCCGGGCTCTCCATCAACTCCATCACGCTGGGATCGCTCGCGGTGAGCCTCGGCTCGCTCGTCGATTTCTCCATCGTCGTGCTGGAGTCCATCTTCCGGTCTCGCCAGCGCGGCCTCCGCCCGATGGAAGCTGCCGTGATCGGCACCGAAGAGGTGGGACTGGCGGTCTTCGTGGCCGCGTGCGCGCAGATCAGCGTCTTTGCGCCGTCCATCTTCGTACCGGGCATCGCCGGGCAGTTTTTCAAGCCGCTGTCGCTCACGGTCTCGTTTTCACACGTGGCCGCGCTGTTCGTGGCGCTCACCTTCACGCCGATGCTCGCGTCGCGGCTTCTCAAAGGCCGGCGGTTCGACGAGCCGGATCGCCTGCCGGGTCGAGACGCGCCCATGCGCTGGTACGCACCGTTTGACTGGTCCGCGCGCTTCATGCACGGGCTGACGGAACTGTACCGCCGCCTGCTCGCCTTCAGCCTGTCGCACCGGAAGACGATTTTCACCGTCACGGCCCTCATGTTCGTGGCGAGTGTGGCCATGGTGCCGAAGATCGGTTTTGAATTGGTGCCGAACGTGGGCGAGGACGAGATGACGGTGAGCGTGCAGACGCCACCCGGCACCTCGCTCGCGGCGACGGAGAAGGTGACGAAGCGCGTGGAGGCGCTCGCCCGGGCGCATCTCCACGGGATTGAACAGGTGGATGCGCAGATCGGCGGCAACTCTTACGCCGCGCTGCCAGCCACCAACCAGGCGACGGTCACCGTGCGGTTTGAGGATTCCGTCTCGAGCCAGAATGTCGAAGCGATGACGTCGCAGTTCAATCAGCTTGCCCAATCCATTTCGGGCGCCACGGTCACCGCGGCTGCGGCGTCCGCCAACGGGGCGAGCGGTCCGGCGTCGGATCAGATTTCAGTGCAGATTCAAGGGCCTGACGTCGCCGAATTGACGCGCCTCGCGAATCAGGTGGCGGCGGCCATGCACCGAGTGCACGGCCTAGAGGACATCCAAAATGGCGCCACGGCGGGCATGCCCAACGTCACGTTGACGCTGGATCCGTCCTCGCTCGCGGAATACGGACTCACAGCGCAAGCCGTGGAGAGCGTGCTGAAGGCGGACGTCGGCGGGCAAATCGCCTCGACATACGACGTGAACGGCAACACCTACAATATCGTCGTCGAACTGCCGCCGAGCTACGCGCAGAACCTGAACCACCTGCAGGATCTGACGGTGGAGAATCAGGCGGGGCAGATGGTCCCGGTCACGAAGCTCGGCCCCGTCTCGAACGGCTCGGAGCCGCCGAGCATCACGCACATCAACGGGGTTCGAACCGTTGAGGTGACCGCGACGCCGTACGGCATCACGCAGGGCCGCGCGCAGCTGGAACTCGCCAAGCAGCTGAAATCGATTCGCGTTCCGGCCGGATACAGCGTGGGGTTCGGCCAAGGCGGGGCCTTCCTCCGCCAGACGATGTTCGACATGCTGTGGGCGTTTCTCTTCTCCGTGGCGCTCTTGTACATGCTCATGGCGAGCCTATTTGAGTCCCTGCTGACGCCGTTTGTCATCATGTTCTCGCTGCCGCCGACCTTCATCGGCGCGGCGCTCGGACTCACGCTCACGCACCGATCGCTCAACGTGGACTCGGCCATTGGCGTGATCATGGTGATGGGCCTCGTCGCGAACAACGCGATTGTGCTGGTGGACTACGCCAACCGGCTGCGCCGAGAAGGCAAGCCTCTGCGCGAAGCGCTCATGGAAGCTGGGCCCGTTCGACTGCGCCCCATCCTCATGAGCACGGCGACGACGGTGCTCGCCATGCTTCCGCTCGTGATTGGCTACGGAAAAGGCGCGGAGACGCTCGCGTCCATGGCCACGGTCATCGCGTTTGGACTGACGTTCTCCACCCTGGTCACGCTGCTTTTGGTGCCCGCGGTATATATGGCCATCGCAGGCAAGCGCGACGAACCAACGGAGGCTGCCCCGGCGCGCCATGCGCCGTGAGCAGCCTCTCTTCACGGGACGAGATCGACCAAAACGCCCATCTCGCGCAAGTGATGGAAAAACGTTGGGCACGTCTTTGACACGCAGCCCGGATCCTCAATTTCAATGCCCTCCGCGCGCAGCGCGAGCACGGAAAGCGCCATGGCCACGCGGTGGTCATCGTAGGACGGAAGCACCGCGGGCTGGGGTGGGCCCGGGTACACGACGACGCCGTCTTCCCGCTCTTCGGCGCGGACGCCCACGCGCGCGAGGCTCTCGACGATGACCCGGATGCGGTCCGACTCGTGATGCCGGATATGGCCCACGCCGGTGATTTCAATCGGCCCGTCCGCAAACGGCGCGAGGAACGCGAGCGTCAGCGTCTGATCCGACATCTCCTTCATGCTGACGGAGAAACCGCCGCGAAGCTTCTCGGGGCCTCTGACCTCGATGCCCGCAGGTGACGACTCCACCTGACATCCCATCTTCGCGAGCACGTCGATGAAGTGAACGTCGGGCTGGCGCGTGTCGCGCGTGAGATTCGTCACGCGCACGCGGCCGCCCGTCACAGCCGCGGCGGCGAAGAAGTAGCAGGCCGTGGACGCGTCCGCCTCGATATCGTAGGAGCGGCCGCGGTAGCCACCCGGCTCGACCGAGATGACGGCGAGATCGTCCGCAGCCGCGCACGTCGCGCCGAACGCCCGCATCATGTCGAGCGTGATGTGGACGTAGGCGTGCTGGACAATGTGATCCACGATGCGCACGCTCACCGGCGCGCGCGCGTAGGGCGCCGCGATGAGCACCCCGCTCACAAACTGGGAGGATTGCGCGCCCGACATCGCGACCTCTCCGCCTGCGAGCCCTCGAGCCCTGAGGCGAATGGGCAGCGTGTCCGGGCGCTCCAGCGGCTCGATTTCGGCCCCGAGCGCCCGCAGAGCCCGAAACAGCTCGCCCATCGGCCGCTCGTTCATCCGCCTGCTGCCGCGGATCTCGTACTCGCCTCTCGAGGCCGCGAGCGCGGCTGTGAGAAACCTCGCCGTCGTGCCGCCCGCGCCTGTGTACACGCGCGCGTCACTTCGCGGAAACTGCCCGCCGCAGCCGGTCATGCGCACGACGTCCCCCTTCACCTCGACCGGGACGCCGAGCTCGCGCAGCGCCTCGATGCACCAATACGCGTCGTCGCTTCGCAGGATGCCCGAAAGCGTCGACTCGCCCTCCGCCAGCGCGGCGATGACAAGCGCCCGATTGGTCACGCTCTTCGATCCGGGCACGCGCACCTCCGCATCCACGGGGCCGCGCACAGCCCCCACCCGCGCGAGCTGGTATCCCCCGAGCGCCCAGGGCGATCTCGCCTCCAGATCCGCGCCTTGCCTCGCGTCCGCCATCACGGCACCCGCCGAATCTTCTCGGCGATGGGCGTGCGCGGCTTCGCCGGCGGCACTTCCTCCGGATAGCCCAACCCGATGATGTTCGCAATGTCGTACTCGTCCGACACGCCGAGCACCTGGCGCGCGTGCTCCTGCCAACCGATGGATGTCCAGCGGATGCCCGCGCCGTGAGCCTCCGCGATGAGGCTCAAGTTTTCAAGGAAGCACGCGACGGCCATCAGGTTCTCATCGCGCTCGATTTGCGAAGCGCCCCGCTTGCTGAGTACCGCGAGGACGACCGGCGCATCGCCAAAGTTCGCGCCGTGGCGCAGATTCATCCTCGCTTCCGGCCCGACGACGATGATTTCCCAGGGCTCGGTCATCTTGTGGTTCGGCGCGTTCGTCGCCTCCTGCAACCAACTCATCCACGTCGCTTCATCGATAGGATCCGGCTTGAACTGCTTGATGTGCCGGCGCCCCCGAATCGCCTCCAAAACCTCCATGCGCTTCCCTCCCGTCTCACTGCGATCCTGCGGCTCGCGCCGGTCGCCGCCACGCGGACAAGTCGCGATGGATGAGCGCCTCGAGCCGCTCCACGTCCGGCGCAAAGAAGGCGGTCAGCTCTTCCCGAAGGTCGGGCTCCATCTCCATCCGCCCGAGCACCATCGACTTCGCCTGGTTGCCCAACCGCTCACGCACCGCCGCCGGAATGAACGGCTTGACGATTTCCTTCAGTGCGTTCGGCTTCGCGATGAAGTTGTAGAGCGCTCTCGATTTGGGCACGCCCGACTCGTTGTGGCGAATCGAGGTGTCTGGAACGAAGTCCGTGGACACGCCAAGGAACGCGCAGCAATCCCGAACCACCTGGACGGGATCGCGCGCAAAATCCTCAAACAGGATGACCTTGACCTGATCTCGCCCGAACACGTCGAGATACCGCTTGACCTGCGCCGCATACAGGCCGACGGCACGATAATACCACAGCGGCTCGTAGTGTTGCCGGATCCGCTCCTCTTCCTTAGCGAGGGACTCGCGGAACGAAAGCGTCTCTCGCTCGTCGCGGACCAGGTGCATGTAGGCCGAAAAGGCGCGATCGACCGGATTGCGCAGCATGATGAGGATCTTGGCGTCGGGATACGCGTCATAGATGCGCTGCGCCGTACCAGGATAGAACAGGTAAAACACCGATGCCTCGCCGACGGCCCGCTCACCACGAACGCCGTCGAACAGCTTGAGGTACGCAGCCTCATCGCGAATCGTGTACAGGTTCATGCCCTCGTCGCCGGGGCCCGTGAAACGCTCGGGAAAATCGGGGATGGAGAAGAAATGCGCCTCTTTCTTCGGCGGAATGTAGATGTCCGGGTGCTGGCTCAAATAACGATCGAGCGAGCTGGTGCCGCACTTCGCCGCGCCGACAATGAAGAAGTTGGGTCGCGCCACGTCCATCCCCTACCTTTCCCCGGCCGCCCGCTCGCCCGCGGCGCCGTCCCGCAGGCCCAGGTGGCCCGTTTCCTCAAGGTGATGGAGAATGGCCTTGACGCACGCTTGGATGGGCATGCAAGCCGTCTTCACCACGACATCCGGGGCTAGCGGCGGCTCGTATGGATCGTCGATCCCCGTAAAACCCTGGATTTCCCCCGCCAGCGCTCGCCGATAGAGCCCCTTCGGATCGCGCGCCTTGCACACCTCGACCGGGCAGTCGACGAAAACCTCGATAAACTCCCCTGGCTCAAATAGCGCGCGAGCCGCCTCCCGATCCCGCCGATATGGCGAAATGAGGCTACAGATGGCGATGACGCCCGCATCCACGAACAGCTTTGCCACCTCCGCCGCCCGGCGGATGTTCTCTGTCCGATGGTCGGCCGAAAAGCCGAGATCGCGATTGAGCCCGTGGCGGAGGTTATCCCCGTCCAGCAGGTACGTCCGCACGCCTCGCTCGTGCAGCGCGAGCTCCAGCGCACAGGCGATGGTCGACTTGCCCGCGCCTGCCAGACCCGTCAGCCACACCACACAGCTCGAATGCCCGTTCAATCGGCGCCTGTCCGCCTTCGTCACCGGCGTCGGCTGCCACACAATGGTGCTCATCGCTCACCCTCACTTCATGTGTGTCTCCCCCAACAGACGCTCCATGCGAGCCGCGAGTTTCGCGACGACTTCTTCACTGGAGTACGCCATGGGCACGGGCACGGAAAATGACTCGCCGCGCTGGTACGCGTCCATCAGCGCCACCATCGCCGACGCGATCCCGTCCACGTCGCGCGGGCTGACGACGGGATGTCCCTCGGCGCGAAGGATGTCCGCGGCGGTCCCTTCCACGTCCGTAATACCCAGTATCTTCCTTCCTGCCCCCAAATAATCGATGAGCTTCGAGGCCAAAAACGGATTGCGGCCCGTGGCCGATGGCGCATCGATGAGGACGAGCACGTCCGCCTGCCGCATGCGCGCAAGGCTGTCGAGATACGACACCCGTCCCTTGCGAATCGGGATGGGCGCCCGCGCGACGAGCGGTTCAAACTTCGACTCGACATTGCCGTAGAACTCCACGGCCACGCGTTGTCGCATGTCGGGCCGCGCGGCCAGGGCCTTTTCGAGCCCCGCAAGAAACGGCTCCGGCGAACGCTGTCCATAGAAGTCGCCGAGGTACGCAAAGAGCAACTTGTCCGCGATCTCCGCCGGGCGCTCCACGCGCTCCGGGTAAAGCTCTGGCATGAAGTGATGAGGCAGGACCATCGACTTATCCGCGACGGGCACGTGCGGATACAAATGAACGTACTGCTCGAGGATCTCCTTCGTAGGAAAGATGAGCGCGTCCGCCTTGGCGACGACCGCCCGCTCATTCGCCTCGTCGAACGCCTTCCGCCTCGGCGTGCGCCCCGCGTGGTACGGATTGTGCGCCCAAGGATCGCTGAACTGGGCGATCCACGGTTTCCCCGTCCGCAGCTTCCACCGGAGCGCGAGCAAATGGCTCGCGCCTGGCTGGGATCGGCTGTAGAGGAGATCGACGGGCACATGCATGGAGGCCGGCGCCTGCCTCGCCCACAGCCACGCCTCGTCGGCGAACCGCCCAATGATCTTCTCGAGCGCGCGGCGCGGCTTGTACGCGGACGGCATCCAGGTGGGAAGCCGCTCCACCTCGATGTCGTCCGGAAGCGTGAGCGTCGTATCGGCCGACGGGACGCTCGCCGTGACGAGGCGCAGATGAAACCAGGTTCTCAGCACCTTGAGCGTCTTCCACACCAGAATCGATTCGGCGTTTAAGACGGGCGGCGCGTGGTACGAAATCACCGCGACAGTCGGTTTTCCAGTCGGCAACGGATGCTCCCCCTGTCCGAAAGATACATCCGTAGTATAGCGAAACGCTCCGCGTCCGGAACTCACGCCCGCGGCAACCACGCAATCGATCCGTCCGGCACCTCGAGAGACGGCCGCGCGTACAGGTACCCCTGTTGCCACGTGTAACCAAGTTCAAGCAGGGCCTTTGCTTCCTCGGGCCGTTCGACACCCTCCGCCAACAGGCGAATGTCAAGCGATTGGGCCACCCGCGCGAGCCCCTCCGCCACGCGGCGTTTGGCCGAATCGCGGTCGACGTGATCGACATATTGGCGATCCAGCTTGACGACATCTGGCGAGATGGCGCGCAGCATGTTCTCGTCGCTGTATCCTTCGCCGAAGTCGTCGAGCGCGTAGCGCACGCCTTTCGCGCGGTAGAACGCGAGAATGGCCCGCAGATGGGCGACATCATCGACGCGCTCCGTCTCCACCACCTCAAAAACCAGCCTGGATGGGTGGACGGCGTACTGCTCTGCGGCCGCGAAGGTGGACTGGAGACAATGCTCGGGCACGTAAATGGCGGTCGGGATGAAATTCACAAAGACGTCCCAGTCCGCGGGCAGCCGCCTCGCCGCCGCGATGGCCTCAATCCGGCAGGCGCGATCGAGCGCGAAGAGCCGGGATTGTTCGCGGGCCGCCTCAAAGAGCGCGTGCGGCGAAACGAAGCTTCCGTCTGGGGCCGTGGCACGCACAAGCATTTCACAGGCGACCACGCCCCCCTTCGTCAGGTCCACAATCGGCTGCATGGCCATTTGGATGCCGCGCCTAGCGAGCAACTCGTCAATCCAGACGGAAGGAAGCTCTTCGACGAACGCGTCAAACGGGCGATCCGTCGTATCGGCCCCGTCAGGGCCTGTCAATCCGACCCTCCACGAGCTCGTATCGAAGAACGCTTGCCAGTACGTTGCGCGAGCTACAAACACATCGGGCGGCATGGAGACCGTCGACGCGCCAGACCAGCGGACTGCGCGCGCAGACGCGAGGGAACGCAGGACGCCCTCCACATCTTCCTCGGGAACCTTCAGCGTGACGCCACCTTGCCCAACCTCACATCCAGGACACGACATCTCGAAAACCTCCGCGCAATCAAAGAATGATGCCCTTCGCCCGTAAGTTTTCGAGACAAGCGGCCAGATACCTGTCGTCGTGTTCAGGATAAATGGGCGACGACCGGGAATAGCGGGAAGGGTCAATGTCCGCCAGCGGCGCGCGCTTGCCGCGGTAGCGCGGGTCCCACCACGCGGGATCCACGCGGTACCCTCGGCGCTCCATCTCCTCCATGACGAGCCGGTGATACTGGACCAGGTATTCGTACGGATGCTGAAAGACGTAATTCACCGTCGCATGGGGTCGATTCCAGCCAAGTCCACGCAGGGCACAGCATTCCCGATGCTGGCCCAACAGCTGCGCACGCGGCAGCTTCGGAATCAGCGCTTCATGCCAGAGTCTCACGCTCACGGACGCCCTTTCGTGAAACGGCCATGGCGCTGTTGAGGGGCATGGAACCCTCTTCGTCAGCGTACATGGCCAACCTTGAAATTTTCTTGAGGAATTTTTGAGATTCCAAGTTCTTCTGCGCGCCGTGTGCGAACCGGCGCTCCGTCTGACCCGTTCAGGTGCCGAAGGGCGTCGTGGTCTCCTCCGGCGGACCAGTGCGAGGAAGATGCCAATTCCAACGAACGGACAGCATGCGAAGCGCGGCGACGAGGGCAAACAGCAGATATTCTTCCCACGCCGTCCGGATGAGCCCGAGCCCCACCGCGGCGCCGGCCAGCATCGCCCAAATGGCGTAGATCTCGGCCTGAAAGACGAGCGGCTTGCGGGAGGCGAGGAGATCCCGGATGAGCCCGCCCCCAATGCCTGTCATGAGCGCGGCCACGACGGTGGTCACGAACGTGCTGTGCGCCCGATACGCGTACATGGCGCCTTCGACCGCGAACGCCGCCAGGCCGATGGCGTCGAAGAAGCTGACGATCCGCCGAAAGCGATGCAGAAAACCGTAGGGCAAGATGAGGACAGCCGTGATGGTCAGGGCAGCCGTGACAAACAGGACGGGCTGGTGCCAGATCTGCGCGACGGGCAACCCGACGATGAGGTTGCGAATCATACCGCCGCCGAACGCGGCGACGAACCCAAGCACATACACGCCGAGCCAGTCGTACCGTTCTTCCGTGGCGACAATGGAACCGCTCAGGGCAAAGGCGATGGTTCCGATGACGTTGAGCACACTCCATACGATGGGTCATCCCCCCCACGCCTACATCGTACTCGATTTCAAGGGGAGTGAGCGAGCGCGTAAGCGGCTTGAGACTTTCCTGAAAATCCCCAGTGAACGATCTTGGATGGACATGCTGCTGCGCGACCGGCTGGTGAGCTCCCGAATCCGCTCCTTGAATCGCTCGACGGTTTTCGGCCCGAGCCGAGGCGTGGCATTCTCATCCGCACCCTTGGCTAGCGGTTGGTAACATCCAACCCCCGCAGCGGACTTTCACCGCCTAGCTATCGCCCATGCCGGGCGCACCAATCAAAAGGCGCGGAGTCCTACCCCGCGCCTTTTCTACATGATTTGCGATGTGAGAATCTGTCACTTCACATGAAGTGTGACCGCGCTCGAGACTCCGCTCTCGCCGACCACCGAGACCTCGAGCGTCAACTCCGCGCCTGTCTTCCCCAGATCCTTCGGCAGTTTCAGCGTGTCGGTGAAGTTTCCGTTGCTGCTGGTGCCGACAATCTGCTGAGCGAGAACCTTCTTTTCGCTGTTCGTCAGCGTAATCTGAACGTCCTTTTTGGCCAGGTTCGCGGAAACACGGCCATCCACCTTCAGCGCGCCGCCTGCCATCACGCTCGTGCCCGCGGCAGGAGCCGTTAAGGTCACGGACGACTTGGCCGTCTCCGCCGCCTTGACGGACGACTTCGCCTCGGTCTTGTTCTCCTTCTGATTCGAAGCGCTGGCCCCCTTGTGGTCGTGCTTTACTGTGACGGCTGTACTCGCCGCACCACTCGATGCCGTGTTGTTCGCACTCGCGGTTGTGCCGCAACCTGTCACAACCATAGCGGCTGCCGCTGCCACGCCCAACACGTACAGGATGGATTTGCGGTTCATACACCCATCTCCTCTTCATTGTTGTTTTTCGAGCGCCGCGCATTCTCGACGCCCAAGATTGAATCTGCCACCCGGCTCTCAAAACCACCTCACATGTAATCGCTTGAAAGATGAAGGTTTTGTGACGTGCCCCGCGATGGTCGCCAGCACGCCACGCCCGAGGATCCGCTGGATTTTCCGAAAACAAACAGCGCCCTGCCCCCACATAGGAGTAGGACGCTGTTTGGAGAGGCTTTGTGTCTTCGGTCAACGAGCTTCTTCAAGCGCCTGGATGACGGCTTTCGCGGCGCTAATGCCCGACTGCGGGTTTTGCCCCGTGATAAGATTTCCATCTCGTTCGACGTGATCGGACCACATCGGCTGGGCCACGAACTGCGCGCCAAGCTCACGCAAGCGCGTCTCCAACATGAAGGGGACCTTGTCGTCAAGCTTGACGGCGCGCTCCTCCTCATCCGTGAACGCCGTCACACGTTTGCCTTTGACGAGCGGATCGCCGTTCGAGAGCCGCACGTTGACCAACCCAGCCGGACCGTGGCACACGGCGGCGACCACTTTCCCCGCCTCGGCAAACGCCCGGATGAGCGCTTGGAGTTCCGCGCTGTTTGGGAAATCAAACATGGTGCCGTGACCACCGGGCAAGAAAATGGCGTCGAAATCGGACGCAGAGACCTGAGAGAGCGGAACGGTCTGCTTCAAGACCTCAACCGCCTCAGGCCACTGATGAAGTTCGCCGTTCTGCACGCTGCGCTCATCGATGGGCGCCTGACCACCTCGAGGGCTGGCCACCGTCACCTCATAGCCGGCCTGCTTAAACTCCGTATACGGCTCGGCAAATTCGGACAGCCAGAGCCCTGTCGGATGCCCGTCCGTCATCTTGTCTGCACTCGTGACGACCATCAGGACTTTCTTGGCCACACGACTCACCCTTCCGTTTTTAATGTCACTTACATCTTACAAGTTTCATACCCGAGGCGCAAATTACTCCAGACCGCGCTCACCGCGCATCGCGGATCTCGCACTCGCGGGCAGTTTGAAAACCCACAAACTGAGAGATCCCGTAAGTGCACATGCCGCGCACAGCGAAAGTGGCAACCAGGGCCCCTGCGCGCACCAGAGAAACCCACCTAATGCCATCCAGAGCGGCGTGACCGCGTTCTGCACGTGAGATGTCGCGACAAAGGCCCGATTGAGTTCCGACCCGGCAAGGCGCATCTGGAGCCATGTCTGCACCTGCGCCTGATACCACTCCATGCCGAGGATACACGCGGCGTATGCGACCAGGTAGAGTTCCGCATGGCGGGCAAACGGCAGTCCCGCCATTCCAACACCGGACAGCGCGAGCCCCAACCCCATCTTGGCAAGGGAGGGTTCGGCCACATGAGCCAGGTTCGCGCGAAGGATGATCCCCAAGAGCAGGGATGCCCCGGCAGTCGCGGTCAAAATCCAGGATATCACCATCACGCTCAAGTGATGCGCCGAACTCATGAGGAACACATTGAACCCTGAAACAAAGGTGAAGGCGACATTGACCAAACCATTGACGAATAAGACCCTCCCCGCTCCGTCCTGCCCCTCGAACCGCCATCGCCACAGATCACGCGCGCGAACGGCAGCCGAAGGAGCCTCTTGACGCTCGCCGACCGGTACTTGCAGGGCCACCCACACCACCATGGCCATAATCAAGAACGACAACAGATCCAATCCCAGCGCGGCTCGCAACCTCAGGTGCGCGATCACGATTCCCGCCACCCACGGTCCGACGAGTCTCGCGGCAGATTCCATCAGCTGAATTTCCGCGTTCGCCTGCGGGATCTGGTCGCGATCGCGCAAGAGCGCGGTCAGGGAAAACCGATTGACCCGATTCACCATGGACGCGAGGTGGAGAACAAAGATAGAGCATACAAGGATGAAGGGAAACAGTGACCTGATGGACAGGGAGGCGATCACGCCGAAGATGGCACCGGCCTGCGCGGCGTGCACCGCGAGCATGACCGCTTTTCGACTGTGCCTCTCTGTTAGGTAGCCTCCGAGCGGTGCACCGGCCCAGTTGGCCACGTACTGAACTGCGTTGGCAAAGGACAGGAGCGGCGCCCCGTATCCCATGCCCTGAATGATCAACGGCAGGGCCACCAAGAAGATCTTGTCGCCCACACGGGAGAAAAATCGTCCAGTGAGAAACGCATGAAACGCATCCACACGAGGTCGGAGTCGCACTGGGATCCCCCTCCGTTAGGTGAGATGACTTCCGACCTCGAACATAATCGCTTGCTGCATAGAAATGATGAAATTTTCGTAAAGAAACAAACAATGTTTGGCACGCAAACAGCCCCGCCTATGTGGCAGGGCTGCCTTTGGGTCAAAGCTTCTTGTCGAGCGCACGCTCAGGCATTGTCCTCAGTCTTTCAAGAACGATCGCTGTACTTTCTTCCCGTCATAGCTGAACATGACGTCACGCCCCTCGACCACGGTCTGCAGGTGAACGGGCCGGCCCCATAGGCGGTAGAAGTAGGGCAGCGTCTTTTCCAGATGACGGAGATCGAGTTCCATCCCTTCGAACGCGTGACGAATGAGCAATTCGCCGTTTCGGCGATAATCCCCATCCTCCACGTACAGCACAGGGATTCCGCCGTTGATCCGCGAGGCGACGAGCGCGTCTCGCACCTTTTCCCAATCTTTCTCCACCACGCGCCAGTCGTTTCCCACCTTTTGATACACGTACAGGTCAAGTTTTTCAATGAGATCCTTGGTCAAGTAGTTGCGCAAGAACGAGACGTCCGTCTCCATCTCACGCACCTCGAACATCTTTTCCCGTCCCTCGCCCGGTCGCCTTCCGTACCGCTCCTGCTCCTCTTTCGTCGGTTCATTCCATCGCCGCTCAATGTCCTCCCAGATGGCGAGACCGACATGATAAGGGTTGATGCTCGTTCGAGAAGGCAACACGACGCTCGAGTGCATCTTGGCGAACTCCACGGCCTCTTCGTCCGACAGATCCATCTCCCGCATGATACGCAGATGCCAGTAGGTCGCCCAGCCCTCGTTCATGATCTTCGTCTCCAGCTGAGGCCAGAAATAGAGCATCTCTTCGCGCAACATCGAGAGGATGTCGCGCTCCCATTCCTCGAGAGCGGAGCTGTGCTCGATGATAAACAGCATGACGTCCTTGTTGAGCACGCGCGCAGGAATCGACTCCTCCTCCGGCTCTGGCAGAGGACCATCCAGCGCAAACAAATCGTCATAAGGTCCTGGCTCCCGCGCCCTACGGGGCGGCTCTGCTCGTTGGCCCAAACGCTGGCGGTACATGCGCTCCTTGGCGACGCGGCGCGCATTGCGCCCTTCCTCGGAAGGATCCACGTGTTCCGCGATGGCGAGGCCCGCGTCCAGCAACTCCTCGACGCGGCGCCTGCCGTATTCAAGTTCGTAACGATAAATTCGCTCGGCGCTCGACGCCATGCGCTCGACCATGTCTCGGGACGTGTGTCGGAACGCCGCATTGTTTTTGAAGAAGTCGCAATGCCCGAGCACATGTGCACACACCGTCTTGTTTTGTAAGAGCGTGTTTCCGTCGAGCAAAAAGGCGTAGCACGGATTCGAATTGATGACGAGTTCGTAGATCCGACTCAGACCGAGATCGTATTCAAGTTTCATTTTATGGAATGTCTTTCCAAACGACCAATGGTGGAATCTGGTTGGCATTCCGTACGCTCCAAAGGTGTACAGCACGTCTGCGGGGCAGACCTCAAACCGCATGGGATAGAAGTCGAGCCCGAACGCCCGGGCGAGATCCATCATCCGCTCAATGGCGCGCTCGAGTTCTTCCAACTCGCGATGGTTCATGCGCTCTTCACCCCTTGCTGCTGGGAAAAGAAGTGACGAAGCGCACCGTAGATCTCGGATTTGTCTCGTATCACGTACGTGCGAAACCGGGGAATCTGAAGCTTCCCGTATGCACTCATCAACGTCGACGAACGCGAGTACTGGTTCACCTCTGCGTACCCAAACATGCGCGAGACGCTGGAGAGTTCCTTCACCAATTGCACGCATTTTTCATTGTCCGACGTCAGGTTGTCGCCGTCCGAAAAGTGGATGGGATAGATGTTGTACCGCTCGGGCGGATACTCCCGGTTCACCATGTCGAGCGCATACTGATACGCGGACGAACAGATGGTACCCCCGCTCTCACCCTTGGTGAAAAAATACTCCTCGTCGACCTCATGCGCCTCCGTGTGGTGAGCGATGTACCGAATCTGGACGTTGGCGTACTTCGTCCGCAGAAACCGCGTCATCCAAAAGAAGAAGGTTCGCGCGCAGTACTTCTCGAACAGGCCCATCGATCCCGACAGATCCATCATCGCGAGAATGACCGCGTTCGAGTCCGGCTTGACGATAGTCTCCCACGTCTTGTAGCGCAGATCGTCCGGCGTAATGACGACGCGATCGTCCTTCTTCGCGTGGCGAAGGGCCTGAAGCAAAGTCCGTTTCTTGTCAATGTTGGCCATGATGCCCTTCTTGCGGACGTCGCGAAACTCGATGGTATCCACCACCATGTCCGCCTCGTCCTTTTCGGCGAGATCGGGAAGTTCGAGTTCGCGGAACAGCTCCTGCTGGATGTCGTCCAGCGTCACCTCCGCCTCGGCGTAGTCGACGCCCGGCTCGGAGCCGGCGCCCTCGCCCTGACCCGGCCCGGGTTGTCCATCGGTGTCCGTCTTGCCGCGGGCGACGAGATCGCCCACGGCCGTATCCCCGGATCCCGTGCCGACGTGTTTGCCTTTCTGAAAGTTGTACCGGATACGGTACTCTTCGAGCGAGCGGATGGGGATCTTGATGATCTGCTTCCCGTCCGACATGATCAGGCTCTCATCGCTGACGAGATCGGCGAGATGTTCGCGAATCGCCTCACGCACCTTTTCGCGATGGCGCTCTTGATCGATGTGCCCTTTGCGGTGGAGTGACCAGTCTTCGCGTTGCAGAGTGAATTCGACCACGGTCTCTCCCTCCTGTCAGCGGTTGAGCAGACTTCCGGTGTAGCGCAGGAGCTCATTGGCACACACGGGGCAATACCCATGTTCGTCGATCAGACGGCGCGTCACCTCGTTGATCTTCTTGAGCTGCTGTTCGTCGGGCGTCTTCGTGGAAGTCGTGATCTTCACAACGTCCTTGAGATCGGCGAACAGCTTCTTCTCGATGGCCTCCCGCAGGCGCTCGTGGGAGTGATAGTCAAACTTCTTGCCGCGGCGCGCATAGGTCGAAATCCGGATGAGGATCTCCTCGCGGAACGCGCGCTTGGCGTTCTCAGAGATGCCGATCTGCTCCTCGATGGAGCGCATGAGCTTCTCGTCGGGGTCCATCTCCTCGCCGGTGAGCGGATCCTTGATCTTTTGCCAGTTGCAGTACGCCTCCACGTTGTCCAGGTAATTTTCGAGCAGCGTTTTCGCCGACTCCTCGAACGAATAGACGAACGCCTTCTGCACCTCGGTCTTCGCCATCTCGTCGTATTCGCGCCGCGCCATCGCCACGAAGTTCAGCAGCCGCTCGCGGTCTTCGGGCGTGATGGACGGATGCTGATCGAGCCCATCCTTAATGGCGCGCAGCACATCGAGGGCGTTGATGCACTGGGTGTCACGCCGGATGAGCGCGGTCGAGATCCGGTTGATGATATAGCGCGGATCCAGCCCGCTCATGCCTTCGTCGGGGAACTCCGCCTTGAGCTCCTTGACGTCGGAGTCTTTGAGCCCCTCGACGGCCTGCCCATTATACAGGTACAGCTTTTTCATCAGGTCGACGCCCTGCTTCTTCGACTCCTTCAATCGCGTGAGAATGGAGAAGATGGCCGCCGTGCGCAGAGCGTGCGGTGCGATGTGAACGTTTTTGAGATCGCTCTGTTGTACCAGTTTCTCGTATATTTTGACTTCGTCGTCGACGCGCAGGTTGTACGGAATGGGCATGACGATCATGCGCGACTGCAACGCCTCGTTCTTCTTGTTGGCGATGAACGAGCGATATTCGGCCTCGTTCGTATGCGCGATGATCATCTCGTCGGCGGAGATGAGCGCAAACCTGCCGGCCTTGAAGTTGCCCTCCTGCGTCAGGCTGAGGAGATGCCAGAGAAACTTCTCGTCACACTTCAGCATCTCCTGGAACTCCATCAAGCCGCGGTTGGCCTTGTTCAGTTCCCCGTCAAACCGGTACGCGCGCGGATCGGACTCTGAGCCGTACTCGGTAATGGTGGAAAAGTCGACGCTGCCGGTGAGATCGGCGATGTCCTGTGACTTGGGATCCGAAGGACTGAACGTGCCGATGCCGACGCGGCGCTCCTCTGACAGGACAATGCGCTCCACGGGCACGTCTTCGATCCGGCCGCCGAATTCCTCATCCACCCTCAGGCGACAACTCGGGCACAAGTTACCTTCAATTTTGACGCCGAACTCCGCCTCGAAGTCAGCGCGAAGTTCGTTCGGGATGAGGTGCAGCGGTTCCTCGTGCATCGGGCATCCGGCAATCGCGTACAAGGCTCCCTCGGGCGTGCGGGAGTATTGCTCCAGCCCCCGCTTGAGAAGCGTCACGATAGTCGACTTCCCGCCCGACACCGGACCCATGAGGAGCAGGATGCGTTTACGCACGTCCAGCCTTCGCGCGGCCGCGTGGAAGTACTCCTCGACGAGCCGCTCGATGGTGTCCGACAGCCCAAAGATCTCCTTTTCAAAGAACTTGTAATGCGGTTTGCCGTCAGCGTCCGTCTCCACGCCAGCGGCGACGATCATATCGTAAATGCGAGCGTGAGCCGTTCTCGCGATGTTGGGATTCTGACGCACGAGTTCCAGATAGTCTGTGAATGTGCCCCGCCAACGAAGTGCTTCCTCCTCCGCGCGATACGAGCTCAGGCGTTCCAGGAAACCCATGATCCCATCCTCCTTGCGATACGGATGCACGCCTTCGCGTCTGAAGCGGTGAGTGACAGGAGGCTTTTTCTCATCCTATGAGCGAGCAGCTTTTCCACATACCCGTGCCGTCCAGTTTGGGCGCTCCCCTTCGCGAATTCCGCCGTAGCCCATGGACATGGAAAAGGCCGGTGGGGATGCCACCGGCCTCGTTGGTGCAGTCCGCCCTCTCGATACGGGGTCACATGGACAGGCTCATCATCTCGGACCAGAGCTCGCGCTCGGCGGTATCAGGATCCTCCTCGACGCGAGACGTTTCGTCGAAAATCATGGTCGAGCGGCGCTTCGGGTCGTAGGTCGGCCACTCCGGGAGGTGCGGCGCCTGCGGACTGCCATGGCGGACGAAGCAGACCCAAGCCGCGTGCATCGCTTCTGAGACAGCGGCGTGCGACGGCCGGTCTCCGACGAGCACCCGCGCCGACGGATGGGCGTACGTGCCGAACACGAAAGGGATTTCGAGCGCGTGCGCCGCGCCGAGCTGACTCGGCCGGTAGTCAAATCGGTACAGGTAGACGGGAGCGTATTCGCTCTGGATCTCGGCCGCGCGGATGGTGGGATACGTGAAACTCCGCATGGAGGCGAATCGGACGAGCCACGTGGCCAGTTCGTCGCCCGTGCGGCCATCCACGTAGTAGTCTCGGGCGCGATCGCCAAGGGGCCCCCACATCCGATCCACGCGCGCGATGCGTTCCTCGTCGGACAGCGTCCGCCACTCGGGATCGCGAGCTATCCACAGCATCAACTCCTCCCGGTTCGATCCGGCGAGGGTAGGCACGTGCGCGGCCTGCCCGTGTCGCAGGGCATCCCAGAACGACCGCGTGAGCATCACGCCGTCCAAGACCGGGCGCAGGTTCAGCCCGTCCCGCGCCGGAATGCGTGCTGCGGCGGCGACGAGATCGGCGGCGGGAACGTCGAAGAGGCGGTGCCACGACGCCTGATGGATGCCGAGCGCATCGAGCAGCTGAGTGGTCCACCACTCCGCAAACTCGGGCGTCCGATACGCAAACGGAATGCCACTCTGCATAATGGCCTGCTGGAACAACCCCCGCGCGGATTCCGTGACCAAAAGCGTGCCGACGCTCCAAGCACCCGCCGATTCGCCCGCCACCGTCACCCGGTTCGGATCGCCGCCGAACGCCTCAATGGTGTCGCGCACGAAGGTGAGTGCGGCAATCTGATCCAAAATGCCCGCGTTGCCGGAACTGGCATACGCCTCGCCGCCGAGGTGCGCGAGGTGAAGGAAGCCGAGCGGGCCGAGGCGGTAGTTGATGCTCACAAGCACCACGCCGTCCTTTGCGAACGCGTGCCCGTCATACCAGGGAGACTGGCCCGATCCAAACACGAACGCGCCGCCGTGAATCCAGACCATCACAGGATGGCCCGTCCCCTCGGCCGGCGCGTAGATGTTCAATCGTAGGCAGTCTTCGGATTGCACAAACCCGTCCACCGGATTCAGCGGATTGGCCACCTGCGGACAGATGGGCCCATGTGCGCGCGCATCCAACACATCGGCCCACGGCTCGACGGGCTCTGGCGGCAGGAATCTCCGTTCGCCCTCCGGCGCCTTCGCGTACGGGACGCCCAAAAACACGCGAACCCCATCCTCTTCTCGCCCCATCACCTTGCCGTATCGCGTTTCGACGATCACGTCCATCTGGTTCGCCCCCTCCCCCGTTTCTTCACCTTTCCACCGTACCGCAGAATGAGCGGTCGGCCAAGGGGAAGAGGAGGCCGTTTCATGGTCAGACCAGGACAATTTCCGAAAGCGCAGCCACCAGGTGACGCTGCCATACGCCCCAGATGTGATTGCCTGGCCCCGTGTGATACGAAACCTCGGCGCCGCGATCCATCAGGATATCTCGCATCGCCTCGTTGTAACTCCAAAAGTCGAAGACGCCGCTCGGCGTGTTCGCCTGCCGTTCGTCTTCACCGATGAACATATACGCGTACAGGCGCGACAAATCGATGGCTTCGGCCACCCGCTGCTGATACGGCGGGAAGAAGGCGCCGGAAAACAACATAACCCGATGAAACCACTGTGGATACTCGAGCACGAAGCTGAGCGTCGCCACCGCGCCGAGCGAAATGCCGGCCATATAGCGGCGGCCATCGTCCGTGGGATATCGCTCATCCAGAAACGGGATGCATTCGTCCGCCACGAACTGGAGATACTCGCGGTGGCGCGCGCCGTCAAACGCGTAATCGTCGCGCCGCCGGTCCAGGTTCACCGCGATCCCGACGATGTAACACGGCGCAAGTTTCCCAGCGAGAATCGCCTCGTGCGCCTGTGTCGCGATGCGACCGTGCGTGAAAAACTCAATGCCATCGTGACAGTAGATCACAGGCAGCGGCTCGTCGCCTGCACCCGGCGGAACAAACACCTTGAGTACCCGCTCTTCGCCGAGCGCTTGGCTGTACAGGGTATGCGTCTCCACTCTTCTGGTGGAAGCCTTCAAGGCGAAACACCTCCAGAGCGTTAAGGGCGAGATCGCGCAGAAAGCCCCCGAATGAAAGCGCTACATCCGCCTGTTCTATGACGGACGAGAGGTTATTCTATAACAGAAGTTCACTCGAATGTGGCTGTTACTTTCGCAGTCTCTGCCCGGGTGTATTATAATGTGTAGCGACCTGTATTACTCACACGAAGATGAGGTGACCATGTTGAGCCAGGTGGTTGCTCGTTTTGAGATCCCGTACGTCCAAATCGTGGACGAGAACGGGAACGTCGTGAACCCTGACCTGGTCCCGGATTTGTCGGACGACGATCTGCGCGAACTGATGAAGCGCATGGTCTTCACGCGCATCTGGGATCAGCGCGCAATTCGCCTGTCCCGGCAGGGACGCCTGGGATTTTACGCGCCGGTGTCCGGCCAGGAAGCGTCCATGATCGGCAGCGAGTTCGCCACGAAGAAAGAGGACTTCCTGCTCCCAGGCTATCGCGACATCCCGCAGCTGTACTTCCACGGGTATCCGCTGTATCAGCTCTTCCTTTACTCCCGCGGACATCAGCTTGGCGGCAAAGTTCCGGAAGGCGTCAACTGTATGGTGCCTCAGATCATCATCGGTGCGCAAATCGTCCAGGCGGCGGGCGTCGGCCTCGCGTTCAAACTGCGCGGTGAAAAGCGCGTCGCCGTGACGTACACGGGCGACGGCGGCACGAGCCAGGGCGACTTTTACGAAGGCATGAACTTCGCGGGCGCCATGAATCTCCCCGTCGTGTTCTTTGTCCAGAACAACCAGTACGCCATTTCCGTGCCTCGCGAGCTTCAGACTCGCGCGCAGACGCTCGCTCAGAAGGCCATCGCGGCAGGCATCCCCGGCGTGCAAGTCGACGGCATGGACGTGTTGGCCGTGTACCACGTGATGCACGAAGCCCTTGAGCGCGCGCGCAACGGCGAAGGCCCAACCATGATTGAGGCCGTGACCTTCCGTTACGGCCCTCACACGATGTCGGGCGACGATCCGACCCGTTATCGCACGAAGGACGTGCAGGAGGAGTGGGAGAAGAAGGATCCGCTCATCCGCTTCCGCAAGTACCTCGAGGAAAAGGGCCTTTGGTCTCAGGAAGAAGAAGAGGCTTACATCGAAGAGGCCAAGGAGACGGTCAACAACGCCCTGAAGGAGGCGGATGCGGCCGAGAAGATGACCATCCCGGGCCTCATCGACTCGATGTTCGAAGAACTCACCCCGACGCTCAAGCGCCAACGGGCGGAATTTGCCGGCGAGGAGGCGAACTGACATGGCGCAGATGACGATGATTCAGGCGATCACGCACGCCCTCGATCTCGAACTGGCGCGCGACGAGCGCGTGCTCGTCTTCGGCGAAGACGTCGGCAAAAACGGCGGCGTCTTCCGCGCAACCGAAGGCCTGCAGCAGAAATACGGCCCCAACCGCGTGTTCGACACGCCGCTCGCGGAGAGTGGCATCATCGGACTGGCCAACGGCCTTGCCATTCAAGGGTTTCGCCCGGTACCGGAAATTCAGTTTTTCGGATTCGTCTTCGAGGCGTTCGACCAGATCGCGGGTCAGCTGGCGCGCACGAGATACCGAACCGGCGGCCGCTACACCGCTCCAGTGACCATCCGTTCTCCCTTCGGCGGCGGCGTGCACACGCCCGAAATGCACGCGGATTCCCTGGAAGGTCTGTTTGTTCAGACGCCGGGCATCAAAGTGGTCATTCCGAGCACGCCCTACGACGCCAAGGGACTGCTGCTGTCGGCCATTCGGGACCCGGATCCAGTCATCTTCCTCGAACACATGAAGCTGTATCGTTCATTCCGCCAGGAAGTGCCGGAGGACGATTACACCATCCCGC
The DNA here is from genome assembly GCF_057538885.1 of Alicyclobacillus sp. CIJ1. Classification (NCBI taxonomy): domain Bacteria; kingdom Bacillati; phylum Bacillota; class Bacilli; order Caryophanales; family Alicyclobacillaceae; genus Alicyclobacillus; species Alicyclobacillus sp. CIJ1. Next base: position 128,898 of record NZ_BAAJPH010000147.1, read on the forward strand.
TCGGCGTGGCGAATGTGGTCCGAGAGGGCAAGCATGCGACCGTCATCGCCTATGGGGCCATGGTGCACGTGGCGCTCAAGGCCGCGGAACAGTGGTCGAAAGAAAAGGGCCTCGAGGCCGAAGTCATTGATCTCCGCACCGTCAACCCGATTGATATCGATACCATCGTGGCGTCCATCAAGAAGACGAACCGCGCCATCGTCGTCCAGGAGGCTCAGCGCTCGGCAGGCGCCGCGGCCGAGATCGTCGCGCAGATCAATGAAAATGCAATTTATTACCTCGAGGCACCCGTGCTTCGCGCGACGCCGCCCGACACGGTGTATCCGTTTGGTATGATTGAGGACGAATGGTTGCCGACGCCCGAGTACGTCCTCAAGACGCTTGATAAAGTCATGAGCTTATAATCCCGGAGGTGACACCATGGCCGTCGTTGAATTTCGCCTACCTGAGCTTGGCGAAGGCCTGCACGAAGGCCGGATCAGCAAGTGGCTCGTCCAACCGGGCGACACGGTCAATGAGGACGACCCGATTGCGGAAGTGGAAAACGACAAGTCGCTCGTGGAGCTTCCCTCGCCGGTGAGCGGCAAAGTAAAGGAGATCAAGGTGCCTGAAGGCACAACGTGCGTGGTCGGAGACGTGCTGTTGACGTTTGAGGTAGAAGGAGACGCACCCGCCGAGGCCGGAGCGGACGAAAAGCCGACTGACAAGAGCGCGCAAAAAGCCGAGGCGGACGCACATCAAAATGCGAAGGCGGACGAAGCGCCCGCAGCCAAGCCCGCGCTCGACGCAGCGAAGGCAGAAGCGCAGGAGTCTGCCGCGCACGAGGTGCTCGCCACGCCCGCGGTCCGCAAGTACGCTCGCGAACAAGGCGTGGATATCCGCACGGTCAAAGGCACCGGCAACCACGGCAAGGTGACCAAAGAGGATATCGATCGCGCCAAGGCCGGCGCTCAAGCGCCTCAGCACGCGGCCGAGAAGGAAGAACGGCCTGTCCAGGCGCCACAGGCACCAGCGGCATACGGCGAGGAATACGAGGAACGCGTGCCGATGCCGATGATCCGCCAGGCCATCGCCCGCGCCATGGTGAAGTCGAAATATACGGCGCCGCACGTGACGCTCATGGACGAGGTGGACGTCACGGAACTCGTGAAGCTGCGCAACGAGGTCAAGCCCATTGCGCAGGAGCGCGGCATCAAGATCACGTATCTGCCGTTCATCGTGAAGGCGCTCATCGCGGCGCTTCGCACGAAGCCGCAGTTGAACGCCTCCTACGACGAGGAGAAGCAGGAACTCGTCATCAAGCACTACTACCATATCGGCATCGCGACCGATACGGAGCGGGGCTTGCTCGTGCCCGTGGTGCGACACGCCGATCGGAAGAACATCTGGACCATTGCCCAGGAGATCAACGATCTCGCCACGCGCGGGCGCGCTGGAAAGCTCAAGCCCGAGGAGATGAAGGGCAGCACCATTTCCATCACGAATATCGGATCGGCAGGTGGCTTGTTCTTCACCCCCATTATCAATTACCCTGAAGTTGCGATTCTGGGCGTCGGCCGGATCACGGAGAAGCCGATCATCAAGAACGGCGAATTCGCTGTGGGCCAGATGATGTCCTTGTCGCTGAGCTTCGACCACCGCGTGATCGATGGCGCGCTCGGTCAGCAGTTCATCAACGACATCAAGCGCTTGCTTGAAAATCCGCGCTTGTTGCTCCTGGAGGTGTGACGGATGGTAGTCGGTGATATTGTGGAAGAGGTTGAAGTCTTAGTCATTGGCGCAGGCCCTGGCGGCTATGTGGCAGCCATTCGGGCTGCGCAGCTCGGCAAGTCGGTCACCATTGTGGACAAGGCCGAGCTGGGCGGCGTGTGCCTGAACCGCGGTTGCATTCCTTCCAAGGCGCTGATCTCGGCCGCCCATCACTATGAGGCGGCCAAGGAGTCGCCGTTCCCGGGCATCGAGACGACCGCGACCTTCGATTTCAAGAAGGTGCAGGAGTGGAAGCAGTCGGTCGTCGACAAGATGACGAGCGGCGTGCAGCAGCTCCTCAAGGGGAATAAGGTCAACGTCATTCACGGTGAGGCATTTTTCACCAAACCGAACGAAGTTCGCGTCATGCAGGAGAACGGCAGCCAGCGGCTGCAGTTCCAACATTGCATCCTGGCAACCGGCTCGCGGCCCATCGAGCTGAAGAATTTGCCGCTTGGCAAGCGCGTCATTGACTCGACCGGCGCGCTCTCGCTCGATCACGTCCCGAAGCGGCTGGTGGTGGTGGGGGGCGGATACATCGGCATCGAGCTCGGCCAGACGTTCGCCAAATTCGGCAGCCAGGTGACCATCATCGAAGGTCTGGACAGCATCCTCGCGCTCTTTGACAAGCAGATGGTCCGCCTTGTGGAAAAGAACCTGAAGAAGTACAACGTGCAAATTGAGACCAACGCGCTCGCGCAGGGCGTGGAGGAGACCGAGGACGGCGTCAAGCTCACCTACAAGGACAAAGACGGGAACGAGAAGACCATCGAAGCGGACTACGTCCTCGTGACAGTGGGTCGCCGCCCCAACACGGACGAAATTGGCCTGCAGGACGCGGGCATTGAGCTGACGGACAAGGGGCTTGTGAAGGTGGATCAGCAGTGCCGCACCACCAACCCGAACGTCTTCGCCATCGGCGACATCGTGCCTGGCCCGGCGCTCGCCCACAAGGCGTCGTACGAAGGCAAGGTGGCCGCGGAGGTCATCGCGGGCAAACCGTCCATCGTCGACTACCGCTGCATCCCGTCCGTCGTCTTCTCGGATCCGGAGATGGCGTCGGTTGGCCTGACCGAGGAAGAGGCGAAGAAGGAGTACGGCCAGGTTGCGGTTGGCCGCTTCCCGTACGCCGCCAACGGGCGTGCGACGGCCTTGAACGCGACCGACGGCTTCATCAAGCTCATCGCCAACAAGGAGAACGGCGTGCTCGTCGGCGCGCAGGTGGTCGGCGTCGAGGCGTCGAACATCATCGCCGAGCTGGGCCTCGCCATCGAGATGAGCGCAACGCTCGAGGACATCGCGCTCACGATTCACGCCCACCCCACCCTTGGGGAGATGGTCATGGAAGCCGCCGAAGTCGGCCTCGGCGAGCCAATTCACATCATCAAGGGATGAGACATGCGAAAAGCCGCTCGGGCGTCCGCTCGGGCGGCTTTCGACATATTTCCCGCGCAATGAACGGCGTTCGTCAAACCATGCCAGGAAACCCGTTTTGCCGGAGCGCCTCAAACACGACAACTGCCACGGCGTTTGACAAATTGAGGCTCCGCGCGGCCGCGTGGTCAATCATGGGGATGCGGACGACTTGATTGGCGTGGGCTTCGATCACGTCCTTGGGCAAGCCTTTGGTCTCTTTGCCAAACACAAGAAAATCATCCGGCCCATACGCCACTTCGGTGTACCACCGCCCACCCTCGGTCTCCACGTAGTGAAACACGCCGTCTGGGTACAGCGCCCAAAGGTCTTCGAGCGAATCATGGTACCGGATGTCGAGCAGATGCCAGTAGTCGAGTCCCGCCCGCTTGAGTTGACGGTCGTCCGTGGAAAACCCCAACTTGCCGACGAGGTGAAGCGTTGAGCCGGTCACGGCGCAGGTGCGGGCCACATTTCCCGTGTTGGCGGGGATCTCGGGCTCGAACAGCACGATGTGCATGCCCCAACCTCCTCGCGAAATGTCCGCACCCCAGTCTATCACGGACATCCGGACGGGCCAACGCACACGAGCTACTTCCTCGACAACTCGACGCGATCGGGCAGATGGACCCATGCGTACCTCGTCCGCGGCGTCCACGCGGGACTGTCGGTGTACAGCCACGGCCTGTGGTAGCTATCGATGGTGTGCGCGTTGACGAGCGGCTCGCCCATGGCGTCGAAGTCCGTCACAATGGCGCTGTGGTGGTAAGTTCCTTCTCCGTTCCAATCGTAGAAAATGACATCGCCGATCCGGAGTTCTGCCGGATCGGACACCACCCGCGCCCCGAATCCGTCCGTCAGCGCGAGATACAGCGCATGCGCGGTGCTCCAGCTGTAGCTCCAGACGGGTTTCGGCCCAAACTGAAACCACCACCCGGCCGTTCGATCCGGCTCGCCCCACATGGGTAAGCCGCCCGCGAAGAGGCATTGAGAGACGAAGTTGGTACAGTCATCGGAAAACCTGGGATACCTGGGATGGGTACCATCCCACCAGGCGTCCGCGTAACGAACCGCGCGGATGCGATCGTACAGGCCGCTGCGCCAGTCGGGATCGCGCGGAAACCGAGGCAGCACCGGCTCTGAAGTCTCCGCTCGAGCGGCAGGAAGCTCGTGGCCCATCCCCGACTCTCGCCCGTGCACCATTTCCCACCCATCGTCGGCGCGCACCCACCTCATTTGATGGCGAATCTGGCAGCATTCCACGCACGGCGTGCCGCCTTCGTAATAGGTGAAACACATGCGCTCCGTCGCCCATATGTCCACGGTCGAGCCATCGGGGCTCTCCTCCAGTTTCTCGATCCGCACCTGCGTGTGAACACGCGCGAGCCGCTTTCCCAACTTCTCATACAGAAGCTTCTTCTGTTTCGCCAGGCGAACCAAGCGCTCGAGGCCCATGCGGCCGCCGGTCCGGGCCATGCCGTCCATGGAGGTGTGAAGCCACGCGCGAGCTCGGATATCGAAGTAGCTTCGCAGAGCATCTAAGCAGGAAGACATGCGCCGTCACCTCACTCACCGCATGGTATGACAAAAGCCCATGTCTGGTGACCGCGGCAAATTCGCCCCCATGAGCGCGGACTATGATATACTTCTCGGCGGGGCGCGTTTTGCACGTTGAAACGGAAGGGACGTCCTACACATGCCGCATACGCCAAGTGGGCAGACCACGGTACGGGCCGTCGAACGGGCCCTCGACATCCTGTTGCTCTTCACACATTCGCCTCGCGCGTGGAGTTTGAGTGAGATCGCGCGAGCCACGGGGCTCCACAAGAGCACGGTTCACCGCCTGCTCCTGGCGCTCCAGCAAAAGGGGTTTGTTCGCCGCGAACCGGAGTCGGATCGGTATGTGCTCGGATGGAGCCTCTACGGCCTCGGGGCCAATCTGGCCCTGCATGATCGGTGGTCCGACGCGGCCAAGCCCATTCTGCGCCGGTTGCGCGACGAGACGAACGAGACGGTCAGTCTCTACGTGCGCAACGGCCTGGAGCGCATTCGGATTCTGGCAGTTGAGAGCCTGCAGCCGATTCGCAACGTCGCATCCGTGGGTGAGCGATATCCGCTGACCATCGGCGCCTCGGGAAAAGTCCTGCTCGCCTTCTCGAATTCGGCCGTGATCGAGGCGGCATGCCATCCCGACCGGCTGCCGAATGGCGTCCGGCAAGTCGATCTGCGCCAACAGCTCGAGGCCATCCGCCGCGAGGGCTACGCGTTCTCGCGGCAAGAGCGCGACGCGGGCGCGGCTGCGATTGCGGCTCCCGTCTTGAACCGGGATGGAACGTGCCTGTACGCGATTGCCGTATCGGGACCGGTGGAGCGCATGACGGAGGACAAGATGAGGGACATGATCGCGCCGCTGAAGCGGGCCGCCGAGGAGCTGTCGAAGCAGTTGGCCGAATAAGCCACGACAGATCATCAAGCCAACAGATGAGGTGACGAAGATGGGGAAACCAACCATCATCGTGATGGAGGGAGACCAGACGGGACAGGAGCTTCTGGAGGAAGCGCTCCGCGTGCTGTCGCCCGATGTCACGGGGTACGAGATTGAGATTCGCAAGTTTGACTTGAGCCTCGAAAATCGCCGCCGCACGCAAAACGCCGTGGTGCACGAGGCCGCGGAAGCTATGCGGGAGACGGGCCTCGGGCTCAAGGCCGCGACCATCACGCCGGAAGAAAAGGGCGACGTCGGTAGCCCAAACGCCATCCTGCGCAAAGAAATCAACGGCACGGTGATTGTCCGCACAGGGCGGCGCATCCCGGGAATCGCGCCGCCGGTGGGCGTCTACTCCCCGATTTCCGTCATCCGCATGGCGGTGGACGACGCGTACGGAGCCAAGGAATGGCGCGAACAACTGGAGAATGGCGACGAAGTGGCGTACCGCACGGAGAAGATTTCGCGATCCGTGTGTCGAGGCGTGGCCAAGTACGCGTTCCAGCACGCGCGCCGCATGCACGCGAAGGTGTTTGGCGGACCCAAATACACCGTGAGCCCTGTGTACGAAGGTATGCTAAAGGAAGAAATGGATGCCGCGGCCAAGGAATATCCCGACGTGCGCTACGAGCCTCAGCTCATCGACGCCACCTATGCGCTCCTCCTGGCGCGCGCGGGTGAAGCCCTGGTCATCCCGGCTCTGAACCGCGACGGCGACTGCCTGTCCGATCTCGTCCTCCAGATGTTCGGCACCATCGCCGGATCGGAATCGCTGCTTCTGTCGCTCGACGAGTCGTTCCAGCCCAAGGTCGTGATGGCCGAAGCGCCTCACGGAACGGCACCCAATCTCTACAGGAAAAACATGGCCAACCCGATGGCCATGATCCTGGCTGGCGCTGCCCTGTTGAACTACATCCAGGACAAGGACGCCCACACGGTATCGCGGGCCATCTACGAGGCCACGCTCGAATCCATCGTCGATGGGATTCGCACGGCCGATCTCGGCGGCCACGCGACGACCACCGAGTTTACGGACGAAGTCATCCGGAGAGTTCGCACCAAGCTCGAAGTGTGGAGTACGTTCGGCGACGCCGTTTGAATCTCTTCCGCGCAAAAAGGCGCTGCCGCTCCGCCCGCTCGGTCCGTGCCCCGGCAGCGGAGGCGGAGCGGCGGCGAGCCCTCGAAGACCACTAGCTCCGTTCGACCTGGCCCCTGTTTTTCGCCGCGTTGGGCCATCGCCCGCCCGAATCCCGCTTCCGTGGCATAGGCTTTGGCGGAGGGGAACCGCCGATGAGAAGCCAGAAATCCAACATGCCCGAATGGGTGCAGCATCTGCTCGCGGAACTGCTTGCTCCCCCCGCATTTCTATCCTCACAGCCATCGCCGGACGCGCCGCCATCCGAGTCGGGAGGCCGTCGAGCGCCCGAGGCAACTCCTCCTGCGGCCACCGCGACTGTACGGCCACCGCGTGAAGCGGACGAAATGCGAGGTTCTAGGCGAACCGCCGACCATGGCGCACGAACGAGCCCGCGGAGCCAGGTGCAGCTCATCCCGCAGGCCGTGGTATCCAAGTACGATCTCGCCATTGAACAGCGGCACGCGGAGGGAAACATCGAGGTTTGGACAGACGGCAAGGGGCGACGCTACGCCGCCAAGCGCTCCTCCATCGCGCCAGATCACTGCCGCGCGATGGTTCAGTGTCTCCGCCACGCCCAAGAACAGGGCTTCACCAAATTCGCTCGGTTCGTGACCACGTCGTCCAAGGCCCCCTACGTGCGCCATGGGGACTTTACGTATTACGTCACAGAGTGGGTGTCTGGACAACCCGCCAACTTCGGCCTGCCCGAACACGTGGCCCAGACCGCGTACACCCTGGCCCAGTTTCACGAGGCCACGCGGAGCTTTCGAACGGATTGGAAGCCGGACGAGGCAGCGGACGACGTGTTCGGCCTGTTTCAAGCGCGATGGCGCGATCTGCGTCAGATGTGCTTTCGAGCCGACCGGAAAAGGGAAAAGGACGCATTTGACCAACTGTTCCTCTCGATGCGGGATGAACTGCACCGCGACGCTTCCGAAAGCCTGGCCCTATTCGAAGATCGCGACGTGATCGCGTACCTGGAGGCGGAGCGCTCTTCCGGCGGTTGGTGCCACCTCGACGTCATTCCGTCAAACTGCCTGTACACGGCGCAACACCAAGTGGTGTTGATCGATTTTGAACTCGCGCGCCCTGCGCCCCGAGCGCTTGATATGGCGCACCTTTTGCGGCGCAGTCTTGAACGCGGCAATTGGGACGGACATTTGGCCTACGCGTGTTTTCTGCACTTTGACGCCGTTCGCACGATTCCGAAATCCGAGTATCGCGCTGTCGAGGCCATCCTGCGCTTTCCCTACCTGCCTTGGCGAGTCGCGCACGCGCGGTACCACTTCGGGGCCGAACCGAGCCAGCTCGACGCGCTTCAGCAGTACGCGTTGCAAGCGGAGAAGCGCCAGGCATTCCTCGCGAGCATGCGGCAGCAGGTGGAGCGCCTCGGCGAATGACGGTCACGGAACGGCCAGGGCGCGGAGGACCCGCGCCTCGTGATGGAGCAACCACGACTTGAGATCTACGGCATCTCCCGCGTACCCAACCAGGCGTCCATCGGCCCCCACCACGCGGTGGCACGGGATGAAGACGGGCAGCGGATTCGCCCGGTTCGCCTGCCCCACTGCGCGCACCGCCCGCGGACGGCCCACAGCGTTCGCAATATCTCGATACGACACCCGCGCGCCGAACGGAATGGCGCGGAGCGACGCCCACACCGCCATTTGAAACGGCGTTCCTCGGGGGACGAGCGGCACCGTGAACGACTGCAATCGCCCGGCAAAGTAAAGTGTCAGTTCTTCCACTGCGCGTTCGGCGACCGCCAGCGTTTCAGGTCTTGCGCTCGCGCGCGCCTCCCGCACAGGCGGTGGCTCGAGCCTCGCCCAGCCGGCCTCCACGACACCTTCCGCGTCAGCGACGAGCCACATGTCCCCCACCGGCGTGCTCACCGTCGCGATGACCCAATCCTGGCTGCTCACGTTCCTCGCTCCCATCGTGCCCTCCTCGGGAAGCATTCGCGATGGCATCCTCGATCTCCTTCTGCACGTCCGGATCCTGTTCCGCTGCGAGAGCGGCCTGAAGCGCGCGAAGCGCATCCTCGCCGCCGATCTCGCCCAGCGCCCACGCGGCGCTCGCGCGCAACTCCGCCCGATCCGACGCCAGATATCGCGCCACAATAGGCACGGCCTCCGGACGGCGCAGATTGCCAAGCGCAACAAGTGCGTTTCGCTGCAGCGTGCGCACGCCGCGCCAGGCCATGGCGGATCGGCCGTATACGCGCAGAAACTGGCGATTGGACATCTCCAGCAACCGGACGAGATCGGGATAGGCGACATCGGCGTCAGGGGAGAAGGCCGGATCGTCCGCCGGGACCCGGTCTCGATTATGCGGGCAAACCTGTTGGCACACGTCGCATCCCCACACACGACGCCCGAGCGGCTTCCGGTATGGGCGCGGGATCAATCCCTTCATTTGCGTCACATACGATAGACACGCGGTGGCGTTCAACTCGCCAGGAGACACGAAGGCCTGCGTGGGACAAGCGCGCATGCACAGGTCGCAATCGCCGCAGTGCTTGCCAACGTCCGGCGGAAGATGCTTTGCATCCTCAATCTCGACATCCAGGAGAAGGGAGCCGAGAAACACGTACGATCCGTACCGGCGGCTAAACAGCATCCCGTTTTTGCCGATCCACCCGAGCCCGCTCCGCTCGGCGACTCTGCGGTCGACAAGGGGGGACGTGTCGACGGCCACTCGGTAGCGGAGCTCGCGGCCGATCACCTTCTCCAGCCGCTTCGCCAGCGCAGTCAATCGTTCGGACAACACGCGATGGTAGTCCTCGCCGTATACGTAGCACGACGTTTGGCCACGCAGGTCCGACCGGGGATGATGGCGCATCTGCCGCGCGCCCTCTTCCGTGAGGTACGGCAGTGCCGCCGTCACGATGGACTTCGCTTCCGGCAGCCAAAAGCGTGGATCCATTCGTTCCGAGGCATCGGCCCACTCGAACCCCGTGCGCCCGCGCGCCTCATACGCCGCTAACGGGCGGGCGAGATCGTCAAAGGGGGAGGCGTCCGTCGCCGCAATCTCGGGGAGCCCGACCTCCTCAGCCAAGGGGCGTATCTCGGCGAGCGTGATTTTGTCCCGGAGTGTCACCGCGGGATGGCACTCCGGGCCAATTCGTCGCATCGCTCGTTCCACTTCACGCCCGCGTGCCCCTTTACCTTTTCGAACCGAACGCGGTGGCCATTGATGGCATCGAGCAACTCCTCCCAGAGATCGCGATTTTGCACCGGCTCCCCCTTGCTGTTCACCCACCCATTCTTGCGCCAATTCACGTACCAACCCTGCTTAAAGCAATTGACCACGTAGGCTGAATCCGAATGGACAATCACGTCGCACGGCCGCTTCAGTGCTTTAAGCCCTTCGATCACGGCCTTCAGCTCCATGCGCTGGTTGGTGGTCTCGGGTTCTCCGCCGGACAGCTCCTTCACGTGCCCCTTCCACTGAAGAATGGCCGCCCATCCGCCTGGCCCGGGATTGCCTGAGCACGCACCGTCCGTATATAGAATCACCGTCTCGTCGCTCATCACGGTCCTCCTTCGCCCCACGGGGGGCTCTCGCAAGGACCAGCATAGTCGACGCAAACGTGAGGTGCAATGGGCTGTCAATCGAGTGATCGAGTTGGTCTGCGATAGTGGCGAGGGACCACGATCGAGGGAGAGAGATACAAAGGTCAAGCTTTCAGTTCTTCTGCAACTGCACATGCGGTCACGAAAGGATCCGGCATTAAAATTCGTTGGGCTTCGGCATCCGACACCCCCGCGTACAAATGTGCCGTACCGTCCGGATACCGAACCAGTCCGCCGCTGAATACGACATCTCGCAGCTCCGGGCGTTTCGAGTCTCCCGGAAGAAAATCATTGCGCTCAGCAATGACTTGTACGGGCGTGACCACCTCTTCCTGCAAATGCAATGTAAAGGCCATAGACTTGTAATGCAGCATCCCATCAGCTGTGCGATGTGCGATGTGGCCAATCACCCCAATTGTATTTGCATCGAGAAGGTGAGCTTCATTCACACCTCCCCATTCCCCAGGACTAAATCGATCAGGTAACAACTCAGCCTTCAATATCGATTCCGGTGAAAGATCATCGAGACTTGATAACACGGTCCACCCGATTTGTGCCTGACCTCCATAAAACTTTCCATTCGGACGTGTGAAAACCCCAACCTTCCCGTCCGCCAGCTCTACGAGTCGAATGTCTTTCATCCACTGGGGACCAACCGCGAATAGCCGCAGATCGTGAAGATGCTTGCCTCGATAGAATACCGTTCGGTATTCGATTGCGTAATGATGAAAGGGATTCGTCCACACCTCAACCCCGCCGAAGACAAGCTCGGATCCTATTCTTGTGTAAAAAGGATCCTGCAATCCGCGAAAGGTGCGAACATCGTCAAGCGGCCTCCATATCCCGTCTCCTGGATCACTAAAAAAGATTACTTCGGAGATTTCACTCTGTCTCGGTTCCACGCGGCCCGCCATGACAATGCGACCCTCGTCGACAAAGGGTGCAGCCACGTTATAGACGTCTCGTCCTTCGACACCTAGAAAACGAAGTTTTTCAGCGTGGTATATCACGCGTTTTTGGCGATATTCCAGGGCTAATAACTCACACGACTTGGCGCTTGCGAGGGACTTCAAAGCCGGCACTCCATTCTTTATGTGGATTTCATTTCATCGATCAGCTAAGCCTGGGAAGGCGTCCTCACCGCAACGCCAATTCTTGAGTCAGCCATCCCATAATAAAGAAGCTCTCTACCTTGAAAAACGACATAACCTTCAATAAATACCACATTATCCACTTGGCCGTGAAGTTCCAGATCGGCGTCGGGTTCCAGAAAAGGTCGATCTGTTCGATAGAGCAATTGACTTGGATCATCCAGCGAGTAGACAGCCACTCCCGCAGCGTATCGGCGCCGTGGTGGGTTACCGGGAGCAAGCTCCACGGCCCCGTTGTACAGCAGGATGATTCCGTCTTCCGTGACGAGAGGCGCTGGCCCCGGCTCAACCAGATCAGCGTCGAAATACCCGCGCCCTCTCGGCGTAAGCACTGGATCAGGAAGCACCCTCCACGTCTCTAAGTCATCGGAGTACGCAAGGTACACGTATCCCTCTCCAAAATACATCCAATACCGGCCATGAATTTTTTGAGGCACAATGGCTCCCGCCTTTGACCATTCCACACACTTTTCACCACAAAAACCCGGCAACATACATCCGTGTTTCTGCCAATGGATGAGATCGTCCGAGGAAGCCATACATAACCTAGCGGTAATACCGTCATAGGCTGTGTAGGTCATGTAATACCGCCCATTGATTTCGGTGATTCTCGGATCTTCGCATCCTCCGGGAATTTCGTACGGCTCCGTAGGCTCGAGAACTGGCTCAGGCATTTTACGAAACTGAAATCCGTCGTCGCTGATCGCGAGTCCGATTCGCGAGGTGCCATTCCAGATGCCCATCCCCTGGAAATCCTCAGCTCGATAAAGCATATAGACTTTCCCTTCGCGGACGACTGCGGTCGGATTGAATACGTCCTTCTGCTCCCAATCCATTGAGCCAGGTGCGAGAATGGGGTTACCTTCATACTTCGAAAATCGGAATTGTAACGTTTCCCAACGGATGGTTCGTTCCACTGATCGACGACTCCTTCAAAACCAAGTTATTGGTCTACGCGCCCCTCTTCTTAACCCTTGGTCCCTGTCATCGTGATACCCTGGACAAAATATTTCTGAGCCGCGAAGAAAATAATGGCCATAGGCAACATCACCACCACCGAGGCCGCCATAATGAGGTTCCAGTCAGTGTGGAAAGACCCCTGAAACTGAGCCAATCCCAGCTGAAGGGTGAACTTTGATGGATCCGACAGATAAATGAGCGGCGTCAAAAAATCATTCCAGGCCCCCTGGAAGGAGAAAATAGCTACAGCCGTCAATGCGGGCCTAATAAGAGGAAGCACCACTGAGAAAAAGATCCGGAATGGCCCAGCACCATCTATGCGCGCAGCTTCCTCCAATTCGACAGGTATCGTCATAAAGAACTGGCGCAGCAAGAAGACATAAAATGCAGAGCCAAAAAAAGAAGGTACGGTTAAAGGAAGAAACGTGTTGATCCATCCAAGGTCATGGAACAAGATAAACTGAGGAACTAACAGCACCTGGGATGGGACCATCATCGTGGCTAAGAGCAGCATAAACAGGACCCGACGACCAGGAAACCGAAACCTCGCGAATCCATACGCAACGAAGGAATTGGAAACCAAATTCCCGATGACATTGACCAATGCGATGAATAACGAATTCAACGCGTAGCGCCCAAACGGTTGGGACGTCAAAGCCTGAACATAGTTACTCCACTCCACGGGCTTCGGCCACCAGGTCGGTGGAAATACGAAGATTTGATCGTTAGGCTTCAGAGAACTTATCACTAGCCAGGCGAAGGGGATGAGAAAACATACGCTTGTCCCTGTCAAAAGGACATAGGTGACAAGACGTCGAACTCGCTGTGACAGCCGGGCCCGGGCAGATGCGTCTCGCGGGATCGTTCTAACCTCCATGTACGTCAATCACGCTCACCTCCGTAGTAGACCCAAAGAGCCGAGCCTTTGAAAATGAGCAAAGTAAGAATCAAAACAATAAAAAACAGAACCCACGCCAGTGCCGATGCGTATCCCATATGCAACTCAGCGAAGCCTTGAATATACAGGTATAGGGCGTAGAACAAACCAGCATTATCGACGCCCGCGTTTGAGCCCCCGACGCCGTTTCCCATAATATAAGCCTGCGTGAAATAACTGAAGGTGCCAATCACGCCTTGAACCAGGTTAAACAGCAAGACCGGTGAAATCATGGGCAGCGTGATATTCCAAAATGACCTCCACACGGATGCTCCGTCGATAGCCGCTGCCTCATAAAGGCTCTGCGGCACATCCTGAAGCCCGGCAAGAAAAATCACCATCCATGTACCTACACCCCATACACTCATCACGATATATGCCGGCACCGTCCACTGTGGTGTGACTAGCCATTGAGGTTGCGGGAGCCCTAATAAGTGCAAGAATGCATTCAATATTCCATAGTCAGGATTTAGAATCCAATTCCATAAAACAGAAGTCGCCACAGGCGGTAGAATCGCCGGCAAGTAAAAAATCGTCCGAAACAATGGCATGTACCGAACCCGCTGGTTTAACAAAATGGCGAGCGCTAAGGCAACTGCCAGGTCGAGTGGTATAGCAAAAACTGCATAGTAGAAGGTCACAGACAGCGCCTGCCAGAAATCCGGATCATGTATCATTTGCACATAGTTTTGTGCCCCTATGAACTGGGGTGGTTGAAGAAGATTGTAATTCGTGAAGCTTAAATACAGCGACCCTACAAGCGGCCCGAGAGTGAACACAATGAAGCCAATCAGCCACGGACTGATGAACAGGTATCCCGTCAGCCATTCACGGACCGCGAGAGACGAGCGTTTCATCCAAGTCCCTCCTTGCCGGAGGCCATAAAGACCTCCGGCGAGTGTTGAAATTACTTGAGGTTCGCATTCAAATCTTGCTCGGCCTTCTGCGCTGCCTGCTGGGGTGTCATCTGCCCGAGCAACAGTGGCTGGTAGATGTCATTGGACATGATGTTCCAGTAGTTGGCCATATTCTTGACTACCGGAATGACCTTCGCGTACTTCAAGGATTCCAGAATGGGCTGAATCCGATCGCTTGGCGTATGATTGCCCGGCGCTCCCGGAACAACGATATCTTGGAGATTGGCCGCGTACTGTTTGACAGGCGGAACAATCTTCCAGTGATCAATGCCCTCCAACAGAGCCGTGTAAGCCAAATACAGATCTTCTTTGGGCACCTTGGAGTGGGCGTTAATGGCGAGATCGGCGATGTACAAATCGGTCGCGTGGGTTGTCCCCATAGGCATCTGCTGTACTTTTGCAGTGAAGCCATTCGTATCATAGTTACCGTCCGCCGCACCGCCAGCAAACATCGCAACGCGTCCCTGTCTGAACAGATCTTCGATGTCCACGTTCGCCAGCTTGGCCAGCGGAGGCACGACGCCTTCTTTCACCATGTCGGCCATGAGCGTCAAGCCTTTGATGTCGGCCGGAGTGTTCAGCAGGGCCTTGGTCTTGGACGCGTTGTAAATGTCACCGCCATACGACCAAATGTACATTTCGACCGGCGGCCAGCCGTTAGATTGCAGGTAACCGTAGATGCCCTTGGATGGATTAGTCAACTTCTTTGCGTCACGCAAGAAGTCCTGCCATGTCCAGTTTGGCGAGGGCATGGGGAGGTGCGCTTGTTGGAATAGTTTTGGATTGTAGTACATGACAACCGGCTGTGCGATCCACGGAAGCGCATAGTAGTGACCATTGTAACGAACGTCGACAAGTGTGTTGGGATAGTAATTCGACGGATTAGCCACTAATGATTTGGACTTAAATTGATTGATGTATTGAGTGAGGTCTAGCAGAACCCCCTCACTCGCATACGTTTGCGCCAGGCTATCGTCGACGTAAAAGATATCTGGAGCCGTGCCAGCCGCAAACTCAGTATTCAGCTTTTGATCATAGTTGCCCCCTGGGACGTTGTAGTCCTCGATGACAAACTTCCCCTTGTATTTCTGATTGATCTTATCGATAATCTGCATGAGTTGTTGATTCTCCTGGGCACCGCCCCAGGTACCAAGCGTGATCGTCACCGGCCCAGAAGCGCTGGCCGAACCACCGCCCTTCGGCGCTGTCGAAGCGGTAGGCCGGTTGAGTGCTGCAGGTACGGTGAATCCCAATGCAACGAGTACTGCGGCTCCAGCGATAGCGGAACCAATCTTAGCCGAACGTTTCACTTTTCTTCTCCCCCTCGTACATACCTTCGAAACGGATTGATGGCGTTTACACGATGATCATGTATGCACTTTCTTCCTATCGACGCTCCATCACCTCCTTGATATCCCATTCACACATCATCATCCTACAAGTTGGGTGTGATCGTACACGGTCTGCAGGACCAAACTGGCTGCTCCCATCGCGACAGCATCCAGCCCAAAGTGCGCGCACATGACGAGTTTGCGCTCTGGCCGAAGACAGTCGTGGACATAGCGTCGCAATTTCTCATAAGCCATTTGCGATGCCAAGACCATTCGCCCGCCCAACACCACCACTTCCGGGTCAAAAATGCGCACCAGATTCGCGATACCAGCCGCCAAATATCGGAACGCCTTGTCAACCACGCTTGCGTCCGGCTCAATGCCCTTGATGGCACGATTCACGACGTGCTCGATCGTTTCGTGGACATGTACCTCGCGCAGCGTTCGCAGACGAGCAAATATGGCCTTGGCGGAGGCATGACTCTCAACACAGCCCGTATGCCCCTCCTCGCATCTGACATCCGTCTCGAAATTGACGATGGTATGGCTAAACTCTCCCGCCTTCCGAGCCGAACCTTCGTAAATCGAGCCAGCCACGGCTAGCCCGGCGCCAAGACCAATATCTGCGAGAACAAAGGCTACATGATGAGCGTGCCGTGCCGCTCCGAACCATGTCTCCGCGAGGACTGCGGCGTTTGCGTCATTCGCCAGATAGACAGGAACTCCGAGCTCATCTTGCAACTGCAGTGCAGCGTCCGGTTCGGACCACTCAGTACCCAGGTCTGGAGCTGGCACAATCATTTCTTGATTCGGGAAGCATGCTCCAGGAGCCGCTACCCCGATTCCAATGAGACGTTCTTCTGTGAGATTCTCTTCAACAAGAAAGCATTTGACCATCCGGGCTAGATCTTCTGGTCCCTCAGCGCCGCGCCAAACGATTCGTGATGAACGCAGT
Organism: Alicyclobacillus sp. CIJ1; assembly: GCF_057538885.1. Taxonomy (NCBI): domain Bacteria; kingdom Bacillati; phylum Bacillota; class Bacilli; order Caryophanales; family Alicyclobacillaceae; genus Alicyclobacillus; species Alicyclobacillus sp. CIJ1. Next base: position 145,509 of record NZ_BAAJPH010000147.1, read on the forward strand.
TCAGCAAGCATATTGGTATAAACGATCCGCGTCATCCCTCGGCCCAACTCAATGCCTAGAGCGCCTGAACCTTCAGGATTAATGTCGAGTAAAATCGGTTTGCGCCCAGCTGTTTGACTTTCCGCCGGGTAAAGCTCGCGTATCCACCCATCGTGCAATAACTTCTCTACGATACGCGAAACAGTGGGGGCCGAGAGGTTAAGCTGTCGTTCGAGGTCCGCACGGGACAAGCGCTTGTGCTCGCGAAGCGCATTCATGATCCGCCGTTCGTTCAACCTTCGTACGAGAGGTGGTGACGCTTTCATGAGCACCAAGATGAATCCCCTTTCGCTGCGGGCGTGCCGGGGCCTGACCGACAAGGCTATTCATTTCTTTCAGTATGAAATCAATTGATAGCTCGACTGTAGATCAATGGATAACAAATTGCAAGTGCGTTCGTCAGGTTCCAGTGAGCAACTTGGCTATGGAACGAGTCGCGGTCCACATCGGGCGTATTCGGAGTGCATCGACACGCATGGGTTCCCGAGCGAAGGCACTCACGTCAACACCCTCCACAGCGTCGCCCCCGAGACCAACAGCGAGATGATGGCCAAGGCGCCGGCAGATACCGACGCCACCGGGCCGCTCTTTCTCCCCGCCCAGCGCATGAACGAGAGCGTGTAAATGAAAATGCAGACCGGGATGATCATCGCAAACAGATATTTAAACATGGCGCACCCTCCTGGTTCTCCGACGAGATCGCTTGACCCACCCACTGAGAAGCACAGCAACAGGGATAGCAAACACGACAATCCATCCCCATTTGAGCAAGTACGTACCATCGAATTCAATGACGTCCATCCAGTTCTGCGGCCACATGCCGAGCGAAAACGACAACAGCACAATGGCGGGCACAGCGGGGCGATACGTGGGCCAACTGAACGCCTTCGACAAGAGATACGCAGAGCCCCACATGGTGACCGCCATACGAACCGTGGCCGCCGTCACCCACAGGAAGATGAAGATGCTCTCAAGCCGTTGAAAGAAGGGCCCCATGTGGATCATGCGAGCCAAGCGGTACAACGCGAAAGACGTCTTTCCGGTCTCGGCCGCCGGAAAGACCATGTGATACGATAGCACGAGAAAGACGAGCAGCAACGTCGACACGATGATGCTCACGGCGCCAATGCGGCGCATCTTCTGCGGGTTGTTGACGTGCGGGAAAATAATGGTCAAGAGCAGGACATTCGCGAAAATGGAACTGTACTGCATCGCGCCCATGATGACGCGCACCGGCCCTGTACCCCACAAGGGTAGGAGCAGGTATGGGCGCCACCAGTTCACCGTCATCATGCACACGCCGACCAGCCCCACAAGAAGGATGGGCAGGAAAATGAATGCCGTGCGGCAAATGCCCTCGATGCCGGCGTACGCAATGTAACCTACCGCAAACATGAACACCGCTCCGACGAGCAGCAATGGCGTTGACGGAAGCACGGTGCTCACCACGTTCTCTGTGAACTCCCGCATCACTGCGGCGGTCGAACACAGGAAATACAGCGCAAACAGAAGTGCGATACAGATTGCTCCGAACCGCCCGAACACCTCTTTGGTGATCTCGACAATGTCAAGATTTTGAAAGTATTTCCTCATAATCCATTCGACCAGGTAGAACAGTGCCAAGGTCAAAGCCCCGGAAAAGATGGGCTCCATCCAGGCCGCCTCGTACGCGCTAAAGCTGATGTAACGCGGGTACGTGAGAAACGCGTTGGTGGATACAAAAATGATGAGCATCGCGGTCATTTCCGCAGCCGGGACCTTCGCGTCTCTCTTGCCAGACTGGCTCATGCGTTGCCGTCCCCCTCTCCTGCTTCTCTTCGTGTCGCGGCCGACCAAGGTCTCGTCATCGGGTTCTGCCTCCAGCTTCGAAGCGTGTTCAGGAACGCTGGGCGCTTGTTCATGCCCCAGATGGGGCCGCGCACCAAGACGTCTCTCGCTGCGCCGCTGATGGGCGCCACGGGCGACAGAAAGGGAACCCCGAACGACTTCAGCATGGAGAGCCGCACGACGTAGACCACGAACAGAATGGCGATGCCGTAAAACCCGAGCACCGCCCCCGCGATGAGAAACGCGAAGCGGAGAATGCGGACGGCCATGCTCAGCTCATAGTTCGGCACCGTGAACGAGGCGAGCGCCGTCGTCGCCACGACGATGACGAGCAGCGGACTGACGATCCCGGCCTGGACGGCCGACTGTCCTATGATCAAAGCTCCAACGATACCAATTGTTGGACCTATAACCGATGGTATCCTAATGCCTGCTTCTCGGATTAGCTCAATGGCAAACTCCATCAACAACACTTCGACCACCACCGGAAATGGAACCTGTTCCCTGCTTCCAGCGATGGCCAACATCAGGTCCGTCGGCAACATTTCCGAGTGATAATTGGTCACCGCAATGTACAGCCCCGGCAGCAGCAAGGCGGTGAGCAGAGCCACCCAGCGTATGGCGCGGATGAACGTCCCCGGGATGATTCGCAGGTTGGTGTCTTCGGAGGTGTGCATGAGGGACCACAGCACCACTGGCACGATGATGGCGACTGGGCTATGCCCCACGAAGATTGCCACATATCCTTCCGCCAGCATCGCCGCCACGCGATCCGGCCGCTCCGTCACGAGCACCTGCGGGATCATCATGCTCGGCCGATCTTCGATGAATTGCTCCAGCATCCCCGCGTCGAGCACGTAGTCGACGTCAATGTCCGCGATGCGGCGGCGCACTTCCTTGACGAGCTTCGGATTCGTCACACCATGAATGTACATGATGGCGACATCGGTCTTCGCGAGGTTGCCGACGGCGTGAATCTCGGTCACCAAATGCTCCGAACGCAGACGCATGCGCACCAGGCCCGTATTGGTGCGGAAGTTTTCCGTGAACGCGTCCTGCGATCCCCGGACCACGTTTTCCATCTTGGGCGTGCTGACGCTTCGGTGCTCCCATCCCTTCGACTCGACGACGAGCGCCGCGTCGCATCGGTCCAAGAACACAACGGTCGATCCGGCCAGGACATTGAACACGACCTCCGACCACTTCTCGATGAGTTGCGTCTGGTGCCCGGGAACGAGGTGGTCGACCACGTACGTCAGCGCTCGCTTCGGATCGTCCGCTAGGTGCGACCACACCATCAGGGGCTCGAGGATGGCCCAGTTGATGACGTTCTTGTCCACCAAGCCGTCGACATAGACGACCATCCCGCGCCACGGCGAGCGGCCCTCAACCCCCACCGCAAACTCGCGGATCACGATATCCTTGTTTTGTGGCAGATGAAAGAAGCGGGAAAGGCGGCGCTTCATGTCGTCGAGATCGAGCTCGATGTTGTCCTGCTGACCGGCGTGCGCCTTTTCGACGGCCTCCTCGTATTCCCGCCCCGCGCGCCGCAGAAAGGAACGCATGGAGACGGGCTTTTTGGCGGTGTCCATCTTGTTTTCTGCCGTCGTAAAGTTGACCGATTCCTCTTCGGGCTCGTCCCCGTACTTGTCAGCACCCGGGTCATCGTCGTCGCTCGACAAGGAGAAATCGTCGTTCAGCACGGTGTCGTCGACGGTCAAGAGCCGTTTCAGCGCACCTCCAACTCCCACGTCCACTGGAGCAACCTCCTATGCGAACAGGTTCCTCGCGCATTTAGCTTGCTCCAGGCGGCGGAAGTTATCCGACGTCACGGGAAGTCACGGCGCGTGTTGAGAGAGGGTTTGGGGCGGGATGGCGAGATTCAGGGAGAGTTTCTGCGTGGCAGGCGAGTACTGGACAACGCGGACGGCGAACGGCTTGGGGGGACGCTCGGTGAAATTCAAGGCGATGTTCTGGGACGAGTCGTCAATCTCGACCCAGCTTGGCAGTGAAGCGCGATCGAGCACGGACAACACGACGGATCGGGGTATGGGAATAAATGAAAGTTGCGCGCTGTCCACGTGAAGAATGAGATTCCCGTTTTGCACGATGGGGGTCACAACGAACTGCATGGGCAGAGCGCGATCGAGCACCTTGACGGCGAAGTCGCACACCCACGTGTCGCCAAATTGGACACTCGCGGCTTCGAGCACGCGGCCGACTTCGGGATCGTGCGCGATGGCGTACGCGAGGTAGGCGTTGATCGCATCCGCCCCGATATCGACCTGGACCGTGGGCGCGTTCGCGGGCACAGGGACGGTCGGCGACGGGGTATGGCCGGATTGGGGAAGGCTGTTCCACACGAGGAGCCCCGCGATCACGGCGAGCAGATCGAACGCCGCGAGCACCATGAAAAGCCGCTTCCACATCGGACTGCCTCCCTCCGTCACCCTTGCTTCGCCTTTGGCTGTGCCTGACTGCGCGCGTACTGACACAAATCTGCCACCGGACAGATGTGGCACTTCGGCTTGCGCGCGGTGCATACCCGCCTGCCGTGCAGGATGAGCGCGTGGTGCGCCTTAGTCCACAGTTCAGGCGGCAGCTTCGCGCACACCTGCTCCTCGGTCTTCAGCGGATCGCTCGAATGCGCCAAGCCGATGCGATTGGTCACGCGCTGCACGTGCGTGTCCACAGCAAACGCCGGCACGCCGTAGGCGTTCGAGATCACGACGTTGGCCGTCTTTCGCCCGACGCCAGGCAGTTCCATCAGGCGATCTCGGCTGTTCGGCACCTCGCCGCCATACACGTCGACGAGGATGCGCGACGTCTCCACGATATGCTTAGACTTGGACCGAAATAACCCCACTTCGCGGATGTCTTCCGCGACCTCGTCGGGGCTCGCCTTTGCAAACGCTTCGGGCCCGCGGTACTTCGCGAACAGCCTTGGAGTCACCATGTTGACGCGCTCGTCCGTGCACTGCGCCGACAGCATGGTCGCCACGAGCAGTTCAAACGGCGTTGTGAAATGAAGCTGGCAGCGCGCGTCCGGATAGGCCTCGAGAAGCCGTTCCACAACGCGCACCGACGTTTCGCGATCGAGCTCGGCCATCCGCCCTACGCCCTCCTTTCCACCGGATCCACGACCTCATACCGCGGGAGCCGGGCCCGTTCGAGGCGGCCGGGATCGCCGATGTGCTCAATGAGAAGCTCGCGCACCAACGGGCGCTGGTAGGTCACGTCTCGCGCGCGGCGGAACGGCGGAAACACGGGGGACAGCCACAGATACTCGCAGGTGATGACGCGGTAGTCGCGGTCCGGCTCCATCGACCGCCCGCCCATCACGACGCGGCGCACGCGCCTCCCATCGGGCCGGTACTCGATCTCGGCCAGCGCCCCGGAAATGGCGAGCACGCCAATTCTGCCGCCGCGAAACCCGAAGCCGATTCCCTGGCGATTGTGAATTTCGGGTTTCAGGGCGAGATCGATGGCCTCGAGGATGTCCGCCCCGCGCATGGTCACGACGATGGGCCGAGTGGGCGTCGGGCACGCGCCGAGCACGTGCTCCATGGTAATGGCGCCAGGCAACAGGCTCGCGTTGAGCGCTCCCGCCATCATGAGGGCGAGATCTCCCTCGAATGCGTCGTACAGGATGTCCGTGAGCAGATTGGCGAACGTGCATTCGTCCTCATATTGGAGCTGCAGCCGATCCGACAAGTCCGCCACGGCACGCCCCAGCTTCCGCTCCACGAGCGTCCGTTCCATTGCGTACACCTGCATCATGCGAGCGTCCAGGGGCTCCCAGGGCTCCACAGGGATCCGTTCCGAGCGGGCCGCGACGCGCCCGCTCGAGCGTTCGAGCACCGTGTGCCCGAAGGAAAATCCGTGCTTTCCGGGCTGAAAGACGGCCGTGTGGCCGACGTATTCCGCCTCGTACATGGTCTCGTGGGTGTGTCCGCCGAGGACGCAGGTGATCTGAGGGAGCTCGCTCGCCAACGCCCGGTCAAAGCGCAGCCCCATGTGGGAAAGACACACGATGGCATCCACCCGCTGCGCCACGAGCTGTTCCACCGCCCTTCGAGCGGCCTCGAGCGGATCCAAGACCTCGACGCCGAGCATGTGATAAGGCAAGTCGTAGTTGGGCGTCAGGCCAAATGCGCCGATGCGCATCCCGCCCACCTCGTACACGTGCGTATCGCGAAAGAACGGGAACGCGCCGCCGTTTGAGCGCCGCAGGTTCGTGCCAAACGCGATGGCTCCCGACCGGCTGACGAGTTCCTCCCACCGCTCCACCGGGATGGTCAGACCCTCGTTGTTGCCAAAGACCCAACCGTCCACGCCGAGCACGCGCATGAGCTCCGCATTCAGTAGGCCGCATGTCGCCTCGGTCTCCGGCCGCACGCGATCCAGCACGTCGCCGAGATCGAACGTGAGCGACGCTTCACCCTTTCGATCGAACTCGGCTCGCAGCGCGCGGATCTTCGCCCCAATGCGCATGTGATTTTCAAGCCGACTGTGGAGGTCGTTCATGTGAAGCAAGTGTACCCGCACATCGACACCCCGCTAGTCCTGGGCGATGGAACGAGCCGTTTTGTACAGCGCGCACGCGGGCGTGAACGTCTCTTCCACCCACCGCACGAAGGCCTCGCCCGTCATGCGCACCGCATCGTCGCGGAGCATCGTGCGCCCCACGAGCATCTCCGCCTTCTTCACCGCAGCCAACCGCTCCCCAACGCGGCGCAATCCATCCACGCCGAGATGGCGCACCAGCTTGAAATCCGGCGAGGTGTGATCTTCGATCACGGCGAAATCCCCCGGCAGCATGGCAAACATGTCCTCGCTCTCCGCGGCCACGCGCGCGCCAAACGCCGCCTTATCGACGCCCTCGTCAATGTAACCGAACACCGCAAACACGTGCGTGGCAAAGAGACCGATCTGGAAATGCGGATGCTTCTTGTAGCCCCGCGGATCCGAGCTGAACGCGACCCACGTGCTCTCTGGCGGATGGACCGTGCGGCGCGCGTGCTTCGCCACATGCGTGTGCATCGGCACGCCAAGCTTCTCCGCCAGCCAAGGCTCAAAGTGTTCGGCCAACTGGATGAACTTCGGTTGAATCCGGGCTCGAATCCGCTCCATCCGCGGACCGAGGCCCGGCTCCGTCATCGCATCAAAATCTTCTGCAGTCCACCCTGCAAACACCGCCCGCACCTTCCCCACGAGTATGCTCCCTCTACAGTAGACGACGCGCGTCAGCCTGGCAAGCCGATTGCCGCTCGAGCTTGCGGCGAATCCGCTCGAGTCGCCGCGCAATCTCACCGTGTTCACGGGTTCCGTCAGCTACCCGCGCCTGCGCCGCCTCCGCAGATTCCAACGCCTTGGCGAGATCGCGCCGGTGATGCTCGAAGTACTTCGCGGCCTCCACGAGCGGCTCAGGACGGTCCGGAAAGTCCCTCGCGAGCTCCAGCCAGATCTCGCACGCTTCTTCCCACCGGCCGCGGCGCTTCAAAAACAAGCTGAACAGCCACCGGGCCCGCCAGTCCGCGTCGTCCTGCTCGACGGCTCTGCGAAACTGTGCGTCGGCCGATTCCCATTCCCTCCACGCATCAAACCACGTCGCGAGCCCGACGTGCGGGGCCGCGTGGGGCCACGAGCGCCGCTCCTCCAGCGCTTCCGCAATCTCGAGCGCCAGGCGCGCCAACGTGCAGACGTCGCGGAGGTTGTGGGCAAACACGTCTTCCATGGACGCGAGCGGCGCGCCCTGAACATACGCGAAATAGCGAAGTGGCGCCTCGCTGCCGGGCAGATCGTTATCCCGCTTCACGCCTAGCACGGCTTCAACATCCGCCAGCTTCATGCGCCCCACCACGCGCTTCCACAGCCTGCGCGCAGGGGGGAGCAGATCCAGGTGCGCGGGCTCGGGAGGGATCAGCCCATAAAGCACGCATCGATTCACGAACAGCGGCCAGTCGTACGACTTCCCGTTGTATGTGACCATCACGCTGCCTTCTCGCTCGAAGCGGTCGGCCAGAAGCCGCACCACCGCGGCCTCCGCCGCGTAATCCGGCACGAAGTACTGGGCCACGCGGAACTCATCGTCGGCGAAATAGCCGACGGCGTGCAGAAACGGCACCGTGCCTCCGCCGTGCCCGAGCCCCGTGGCCTCGACGTCGTAAAACATCATCCGCTCCGGCACCACGTCGGCCTTCGCCAGTCGGCTCAGGCGGGCGAGATCGCAGGAAAGGAAATCGGCGAACGGGCGGTCTCCGTAGGATGTGCAGAGGTCGAAGCCCGTGTCGCGAACCCACACCGGCCCATACGGGGTGGAGAGCTTTTGGAATCCGGCCTCGGCGAGTTCGCCCTCGCGATGGTTCTCGATATGAGGCTCCTGCGGTGAGGATGAAGCCGCGCGCGCCTCGTCCGCCGGCGCATCTTCGCCGTTCGACCTGCGCACGCCGGTGGTTCGCTCGAGGTCTTTCAGCTTGTCCAACAAGCTCCGCCCCATGGTCACGCCCCCCGCGGTGCGCTCGCCCCGGCGACGGAGCCGAGAAGCGCCTCCACCCACTGTTTGAGCGGCTCCCCGCTCGTCGGCGGCCCGACGCAACTCGGGCATCCGCACTCACACGGACAGCCCTGCAACATGTCGAAGGCCGTCGCAAAGATCTGATCACGGTCGCGGTACACGCGCTCCGCGATGCCCACCCCGCCTGGGTATGCGTCGTACACGTACACGGACGGCCGTGCGTACTGCGGATCGCGCACTTCGACAGCGACGTGCACGTCGGACGCCGCGCACATCGCGTGCAGCGCCACGGCCTGTTTGAGCACGTGCCCCAAGCCTTTGAGCGCCGCCTCCCACTCGTCGTCCGAGGCGGACCAGCGGGATCGGTCAAACGTCACCCAGTAACCCGACGTGTGCAACTCGGCCTCCGGGAGATAAATCTTGCCCCAGCCGACGTTCTCGTGCGTTTCGAGCTTGATCTTCTTAAACAGGGTGGGCGTCGCGTGCACGGCGAGATCGCCCGTGTAATGGCAAAGCGGCCCCTCTTCGGTCAAGTGGTTCTCTTCAAGCACCTGTAAGTGCACAGCGAGTTCCGCATCCGTGTAATAGTCGCAATCCACAGGGCGCACAAACGCCTTCCCGTTCTCGAGGTCCAGCTTTTCCACCTGATACATCTGCGACTGATGCAGGTAGATGGCCTCCTCGTGCAGCATCGTCAGCGCGCTGAACCGGTCCATCTCGCCGATGACCATCGGTGGATGCGCGGACTGATCGACGATCACGACATTTTCCTGCGCGGCGCTGCGCAGGGACACGGCGTGCGCCGGCATGTCGTCCGCCATGTAAAAGTAGCGACCGTCCGCGGCGCGGTGCAAAACGCGGGTGTCCACCAAGTAGTCGAGGAGCTCCTCCGTCGTCTCGACGCCAAACCGCTCGTCCGCTGAAAACGGCAACTCGTAGACCGCGCATTTGAGATGGTCCATCAGGATGAGGAGGTTGTCCGGGTAGATGCGAGCCGCCTCAGGCGACGCGTCCAGTAGGGCTTCCGGGTGGCGCACCATCCACTGGTCCAGCGCGGAACTCGTGGCGACAAAAATGGCCGCAGAGATCCCCTTGCGGCGCCCAGCGCGGCCCATCTGCTGCCTGGTGGAAGCCACGGAGCCCGGATAGCCAACCGTGATGGCCGCCTGCAAGGAGCCAATGTCGACACCGAGTTCCAGCGCGTTGGTGCTGACGACGCCTAAGATCTGGCCTTCTCGCAGGCCCCGTTCAATCGCGCGGCGCTCGTTCGGCAGATAGCCGCCGCGGTAGCTGACGATGCGGGATCGGACGCGATCCCGCGCATCGCGCCGCAGATAGGACGCCAAAAGCTCGACCTGGTTGCGCGTGCGCGCAAAGAGGATGGTCGGAATTTCATGTTGAAGCAAGCGCGCACCGAGCCGCCTCGCCGCCCGCAGCGCCGACTGGCGCAGGCCGAGCGACGGATCGACCACAGGCGGGTTGTACAGAATCACGTGCTTCTCGCCTTCCGGCGCGCCCGATTCGGAGACGACCGCCGTCTCCCTCCCCAGGAGCCGAGACGTGAGTTCGCCCGGATTGGCGATGGTCGCAGAACAGAAGATGAACTGCGGGCGCGCGCCGTAGAACGCCGCGATGCGCAGGAGCCGGCGAATGACGTTCGCCACGTGGCTGCCAAACACCCCGCGGTAGATGTGCGCCTCGTCGATCACGACGTAGCGCAAGTTTTTGAACAGCCGCAGCCACTTCGTGTGGTGCGGCAGGATGGCGGCGTGCAGCATGTCGGGATTGGTCACCACGATGTGGCCCGCCTCCCGAATCTTCTGGCGCGCGTGGACGGGCGTGTCCCCGTCATACGTGAACGTGTGCACCGACGTCTTCAGGTTTCGGACGAGATCGTGCAATTCCGCCACTTGATCCTGCGCGAGCGCCTTGGTGGGAAACACGTAGAGCGCGCGCACGCCGGGATCGCGCAGGATGGACTGGAGCACGGGCAAGTTGTAGCACAGCGTCTTGCCGCTCGCAGTCGGCGTCGCAATCACGACATCTCGGCCGGCCTGAATGAGATCCCACGCCTCCCGCTGATGCGCGTAAAGGCGCTCGATCCCGCGCGCAGCGAGGGATGCACGCAATTCTGGGTGAAGTTCGACAGGAAAGTCAGCATAGCGCCCGATGCGCGCGGGCACCACGCGCCAAGCCGAGACCTGTTCTCGAAACTGCGGATCGCGCCGCCACTCGTCCAACAGCTGTTCCAGGTTCATCTGCATCATCCGCTTCTATGAGAGAGACTCAGGAGAAGAACGCGCTGCAACACCTTGTCTCTTCAGTCACGAAATCAGATTTCAATCATACCATGTAGCAAAGCGACAGGTAGGATGCGTATGAAACTTCTACGCCATGGCCATAAGTATAGTACTGAGACAAGGGAGGAATCACCTTGGCATCCGTCGAGAAAAGCCCTGTGCGCTCGGATGCGTGGACGCCCGAGGATGATGAGCGCCTCGCGCAGTTGGTGCTTCGCCACATTCGCACGGGCAGCACGCAACTGAAGGCGTTCGAGGAAGCGGCTGAACAGCTCGGCCGTACGGCTGCGGCGTGCGGATATCGCTGGAACGGCGTGATTCGCAAGCGATATCGGGACGAGATCGAGGCGGCAAAAGCCGAGCGCAAAGCATTTCAGATGAAAACGCAGTCTCACAACGCGAGCGCCGCCCCCACGGCGTCCATGCAGGAGGTCATTCGATTTTTACAGACGTACGACGAACAGTATCAGCGGTTGCGCGAGTACGTCTCGACCATTGAAAGGGAAAAGTCCGAACTCGAAGCGCGGGTGCGCGCCCTCGAATCTCAATTGCGTGAAGGCGGACCGGAAGTGCCGCTGTCGCCGGAGCAACTTGAGGAAGATTCGCGCACGCTGTTTGCCATCATGGAACGGGCGCGCAAGCTGCTAGCGGAGAACCGTTCCGCCGGGACGTGATCGCAGGATCCACTCGGCGCGCAGCGCGTCGGCGAACGACGGCCGAAACGGGTGCGCGCCGAATTTTACCGCGCGTTGCACGCCCACAACCGCCTGTTGCGCCGCAGTGCGCCAGGCTGGTGGATACATACGGCTCCTGTCCTGAAACTCATCCTCATCGGCCACCCACGCGCGCCCAGATTCTACGCGCACGTCGAGATCGAGATCAATCCACACCACATCCGCGCCGAGGCAAGGAGGCGTGCAGATGTTGACGTAGTAATCCGTTCTATCTGGCTTCAGCAGGATAAACACCTGAAACCACACACGGGGCCAAGCCAGGGCAGCGACCGGATAGGGCGAACTCCACGTGCCCCCGTCATCCTCCACCGGCGTTCCAGGCGGGATCCACCAACCGCCAAACCGCCCCGGCTCCGCCGCCGACCACACGCGGTGCAAGGCGCCGTCCGGCCTCACGCTGATGAGCCTCACGCCTCGTCCCCTCCGGGATCTGGAGCAGGGTCCCCACCCGCCTCAGCGGGAAGAAAGTCACTGAAGAGCCGCGTCCGAAGCAGGCCCTTTGCGCCGATGAGAAGAATGGGGCCGATGAACAGACCGATGAATCCCATGACCTTAAAGCCCACGTACAGGCCGAACAGCGTGGCGAGCGTATCCAGCCCTACGCTGTCCGCAAGAATCTTCGGTTCGACAGCGTGGCGAATGATGGAGATGACCACCTGCAGAGCCAGCACCTTGATGGCCACAGCCACGTGGCCTGTGATGAGCGCCACGATGGCCCACGGGACGGTGAGGATGGCCGAGCCGACGATGGGCACGAGCCCTGCGAGGCCAAACAGGATGCCGAGCAAGATGGCGTACGGAAAGCCGAGCACGAACATCCCAATCATCCCGAGGAACATCGACAGGCACATCAGGATGAACTGAACGCGAATGGTGCCAAGGAACGCGCGCTCCATATCCTCAAACACGGCGTTCAGCTTCGGCGCCCACCCAGGGGGCATCATTCGGTAGAAGCGGGCCAGCATGCGCTCGCGCCGTTGCAAGATGAAAAATGCGGTGACGACCGAGATCACAGCGATGAACAGTGTGTCGGGGAGATGGGTGACTATCCCAATGAGGCCGGTGATGATCTTGTGAACGCTCCCCTCCAGGCCATGTGCGAACTGCGTGAGCGCCGACTGGATGGCATTTGCCACCTGAGGAGGAAGTTGTCCATAAAGCGATTCGCTGCTCTCGATCTCGCCCTCAATCTGAGCGAGCTGTACGCGGAAGAACACCTGGCTGTGCGCGACGAAGGACGTGGCCTCGCGCAACGCGCCAATGATGATGCCCGCCGAAATGGCCACAATGAGAAGCACGCTCACGCCGAGCACCAACAGCACGGACGTCAGCCGCCCCAAACCACGGCGCTCCAGCCATCGGACCACTGGAATCAGGAGGATGGCAAAGACCCAGCCGATGACAAACGGCAAAATGTACTGCATCAGCGACGCGAGCGCCAGAATGAAAGCTGCGATGAACGCGAGCAGAATCACAATTTCGAGCACTCGCCAAAGGTAGCGGCGCATTTGAGCGTCTCGTGCCATACGTCGCAATGGCAGCTCTCCTTCAATGTTGGCTTTCCGTCGCTATCGGTTTCACGAAGCGCCGGCGGAGCATGAAACCCACTCCGGCGAGCAACAGAGCGACGACATAACACAATGCAGACAGCCATCCATGGTGGCCCTGCGCCATCAACACAGCGCCAGCCGCCAAGCCGCCCATCGTGAAAAGGGCAATGAGGAAAAACATGATCCGGATCTGGACGGACATGCGGAATCCGATGCCTCCCATCTCGTGAGAAAAGAGGGTCCCGTTGCACGCTCTCATCATACCACACTCGCGACGCGCACTCGACAAGATGGACCGGACAGGGCAGCCAGAACCAAAAAATTTCGCCGTCGCATACCGCGGCGGCGAAGCAGAACCCTTCATTGACTTTCAGGACATGGATCACGAAGCGGGCTCCTGAACGCTCATCCCGTTCAAGAAGGCGGCCCACAGATGCTCTCGGTCTTCCGCGCACAACACATCATGGGCACCCGACCTCAGGTAGAGCTGGGTGCGCGCCGGGTGGCGCGAAAGCACCATCACGCGCGGAATGCTGGCGTCTCGGAGTGCCTGCACCACGAGCGCGGTCCGAATGGGATCTTCAAGTTCGCACACGAGCGCGGCTGCGAAACCTTCGGCGCGCACGGCCGCTGTCACGCTCGCTTTGTGCGCAGGCACGACGAGCAGCCGATCCGGATACCAGGTTCGCATCTTATGCTGAACATCCTCGAAACAGACGAGCAGACGGATGTCAAGGGCTGCAGCGAGCGCACGGTCCACGAACCATCGGTCTTCGTCGGAGCAGGCGACCATCAACAGCTTGTGTCCCACGTAAACCAACCTTTCATTTGTCCGCTGAGTCTCCTTGCTTCTCCGCTTCATGGACCCTCACCACACACCATCCAGCAGACCACGCTTATCTATTTGATCCTCGTTTATCCTCACATTTTCGATGAATCCAAGGTGATAGCGCTTACATCGTCAGTATATCACAGAAGGCTCGGCAAAGGAACCTCACATCATAGCTGATTGCCCGCTTCCCTTTTTCTCCGCCACAGCTCGCAAGATGGCTTCCCCGTATGCATACACAGCGTCGCGAGCGTCCGCCGGTCGCCCTGTCTGAACCGCATCGTAGACCCTCCGACATGCCTGGACACCCAGATCCCATTTCGGGTTCAGGAGTCGAAGGCTGGACCGAAGGGCCTCCTGCAACACGCGAAGCGCATTTTCGAGCAAACGGTTTCCGGCGAGTTCGGCCAGGACGCTAAAGAACTTCAATTCACTCGCGATGCGGTGCTCTCCACGGCGCGGCGAAGCCTCAAGCTCGAACAACGCGTGCGACAGTGCGGAATAGTCGGACTCCATGCGCTTTGCGGCTGCCCGATACGCGATCTGCGCCAGCACAGCCGTCTGGAGCTCGACGAGATCGCGCACGTTGTCGTAACTGAGGAGAATCGCGGCGTCGAGCGGCTGCATCCACATCTCCACCGAAGCCGTCCGGACGTACGTGCCCGTCCCGTGGCGAAATTCGACGAGCCCCTGGCCGCGCAGCGCGCTCAACGCCTCGCGGACCGTGGCGCGGCTCACGCCAAACCGGTCCGCGAGCTCCCGAAGCGTCGGCAGGCGATCGCCCGGCCGAAACACGCCCTCTTCGATCTGCCTGCGAATCTCCTCCGCGATCTCCATGTACAGTTTGCTGGAACCTTCGCACATGGTCGCATCCCCTCCGGATCAAGCGGATTCACCCGACGCTGTTACTTCACGACCAGGTTGACAATCCGCCCGGGGACGTACACCTCTTTGACGACCTGCTTCCCCTCGATCCACTCGCGGATGTCGGGCAGCGCCTTCGCTCGCGCGACGGCCTCCTCTGCGCTCGTGTCGGCCGGAAGGGTCAAGCGCCCGCGAACGCGACCATTGACCTGAACGGCGATCTCGACCTCATCGTCGCGCAGCCACGCCTCGTCGTAGGTCGGCCAGGACTGCTCGAAGACCGAGTCCGTGTGCCCGAGCATTTCCCAAAGTTCCTCGCCAAGATGCGGGGTAAACGGCGCGATGGCGACGGCAAGCGTCTCCAGCGTGGCCAGGTCCAGCCCCTCCTTGGCCTCTTGCTGAAGGTTGTTCACGTACTCCATGAACGCGCTCACCGCCGTATTGAGGCGGAAACTCTCCATGCGCTCGGTGAGCGTCGCGACGAAACGATGGCGAAGCTTGGTTAACGACGGGCGTTCCGGCACGAGTTTGTCCACGTGCTGGGCGTACAGCCGGTACACGCGGGCCAGGAAGCGCGCGACGCCCTCAAGCCCATTGGTGCTCCACTCGGCGTCTTCCTCCGGCGGACCGACGAACATCTCATACATGCGCAGTGCGTCCACGCCGTGCCGAGCGATGATGTCATCGGGGTTGACGACGTTGCCCTTCGACTTCGACATCTTCGCGCCGTTCAGCGTGATCATGCCTTGCGTGAACAGGCGCTGGAACGGTTCGTCGAAGTCAATCAGGCCGAGATCGTAGATGAATTTCACGTAAAAACGGGAATACAGCAGGTGAAGCACCGCGTGCTCCACGCCGCCGATATACATGTCGACGGGCAGCCAGTAATTCACCGCTTCGCGCGAAAACGGCTCCTGATCGTTGTGCGGATCTGCATAGCGCAGGAAATACCAGCACGATCCGGCCCACTGCGGCATCGTGTCGGTCTCGCGCTTGGCGGGGCCGCCGCACTTTGGACAGGTGGTGTTGACGAACGACTCGATGGCGGCAAGCGGCGACTCACCGGTGCCGGTGGGCTCATATCGCTCCACGTCGGGCAGAAGTACCGGCAACTGATCTTCCGGAACGGGTACCGTGCCGCATACCTCGCAATAGACGATGGGAATCGGCTCGCCCCAATAGCGCTGGCGGGCGAACACCCAGTCGCGCAGGCGATAGGAGACTGCCGGCTCCGCTTGGCCCTTTGCCGCCATGAGCTCGATGGCCCGCTTCTTCGCCTCTTCAACCGGGAGTCCGTCGAGCGGTCCGGAGTTCACCAACACGCCGTCCCCGGTGAAGGGAAGCTCTGTCACGCCATCCAGCGGGCGCACCACCTCGACGATTTCGAGCCCAAACTGCTCCGCGAATTCAAAGTCGCGATCGTCGTGCGCCGGCACTGCCATGATGGCGCCCGTGCCGTAGTCCATGAGCACGTAGTCGGCGATCCACACCGGCAGGCGCTTGTCGAGCAGTGGATGCTGGACATAGGCGCCGGTGAATACGCCGGTCTTCGTTTTGTCCACCACCTGGCGCTCGACGTTCGACTTGCGAAGCGCCTGTTCGATATAGGCCTCGACCTCCGCCTTGCGATCCGGCGCCGTGATCTGAGGCACGAGCGGGTGCTCGGGTGCCAGCACCATATACGTGGCGCCGTAGATGGTATCGGGGCGGGTCGAGAACACCTCGATCTCGCCGTCGTGATCGACCAGGCGGAAGCGAATACGCGCCCCCTCACTGCGACCAATCCACGCGCGCTGCATGCGCTTCACGTGCTCCGGCCAGTCGAGCTTGTCCAAATCGTTCAGCAGGCGGTCCGCGTAATCCGTGATCTTGAGCATCCACTGCTCCATCTCGCGGCGCGTGACCGGCGCCCCGCAGCGTTCACAGCAGCCGTCCACCACCTCTTCGTTGGCGAGACCGGTTTTGCAGCTAGGACACCAGTTGATGGGCATTTTTTTGCGATAGGCGAGGCCCCGCTCAAACATTTTGACAAAGAAATACTGCGTCCATTTGTAAAATGAAGGATCAGTCGTGTTCACCTCGCGGTCCCAGTCGTACATCGCGCCGATTTCTTCAAGCTGCCGCTTGAAGTTCGCGATATTCCGTTCCGTCGCAATCCGCGGGTGGATACCGTTTTGGATGGCGTAATTCTCGGCCGGCAGGCCAAACGCATCCCAGCCCATGGGGTGAAGAATCTCGTAGCCGTGCAGCTTCTTGTAGCGGCTCCAGACGTCCGAAATCGTGTATCCGCGCCAATGCCCCACGTGTAGGCCGCTCCCGGACGGGTACGGGAACATGTCGAGGCAGTAATACTTCGGCTTTCCGCTCTTCCCGTCGGCCCTGTGAGCGTTCTGCTCACGCCACCGAGCTTTCCATTTCTTTTCGATTTCCTGTGGACGATATTCCATCGGCTGTCCTCCTGTGCCATCGGTTGCGGTCTGGCCGCCTTCCGCTCATACAGACTCTCGTCCCGTATTATAGGACGCCCAGGACTCGAAATGCCACTTCCGCCTTTCCCCGCCAGCCCAGCGCACAAAAAAAGCGGGGCGCGTAAGCGCCCCATCTTGATGCGCCGCTTATCGGCGATCATTCCCGCCGCTCATGATGCCCATAAGCCGCAGGATGAACAGGAACAGGTTGATGAAATCGAGGTACAGCGACAAAACCATCCACGGCACGTGCTGCTCCGCGACGCCATACTGCGCCAGGCGATTCACGTCAAACAGCACATACCCGATGAAGATGGCCACGCCGAGATACGCGTAGATCAGGCTTGCTGCGGAAGAAAAGCCCGTAAACATGGCCACCAAGCCCATCAGAAGCAGCGCCAGCGTGCCGATCATCAGAAACCCGCCGAGGAACGAGAAATCCATGGACGTGCGGGATGCGACGAACGAAGCCACCAGGAATGCGCCCGCCGTCACGGCCAGCGCCTTCAGGACTAGGGCCATGCCGAAGACCGATGCGTACGACAGGAGCGCGTACGACAACGTCATGCCCGAGATGAACGTGAACGTGAACACGAACGGATAGCCAATGGCCCGTGTGTACTGCCGGAACATCGCATAAACGATCATCCCGAGTTCCACAAGCCACAGAATGGGGGTCAAACCATACGGCAGGCGCGTGCCCACCACAACGCCGGCCCCGGCCGTGACGAGTGAGACACAAAGCCCGAGAAACACACGCGACAGAATCTTATTTTGGGTAATCGTATACGTCTGCTGCATTCCATCACCACCTCCAGTGGGATGCCCTGTTCCTGTTAAAACAGCGCCAACTGCTTGTGATTTCGCGAGATCAATTGACTTAAAACGTCCTGATATACTTTAGGCCACACAAACTTCGAAATCTCCTCGAAACCCACCCACGTCCCTTCATGGCTCGGATGAATCTCCAAGGGTTGGCCTCCAGCTTGATCATACCCGACCGGCGCAAACACGACAACCGTCCAGTCCAAGTGCGTGAACGCATGCGAGGCCTCACATACGCGCTCGAACACCACCGCCTCCGGTTCTCGAATGGTGTCTCCCTTGTGTGCATGCCCCAAACGAAGGTCCGTCAAACAGGCTCGCGCATGCCATTCCAAGGAAGCCGACGAATCGTCGATCTCGACGGCAGGCAACTGCCACATACCGCCAAGGAGCCCTCCCTCAGGGCGCCGCTCAGCCCAAAACGAGTCTCCGCGCGTGAGCCAAAGCGCCACCACGATCTGCCTGCGGCGGGCTCGCTTGGGGAGCCGCTTGGGTAAGGCTTCCGTCAAACCGCGCGCACGCGCCGCACAGTTTGAGGCAACGGGACATACTGAACAACGCGGCTTTTTGGGCGTGCAGACGAGCGCACCGAGTTCCATGAGAGCCTGGGTGAACACCCTTGGTGTGCCATATCTCAACGCTTTTGCGACGTCCTGCTCAATTTGGCGCTTGACCTTGGGCAGATCGACCGGCTCCTCGAAGCCAGAATATCTGGACATGACGCGAAGCACATTCCCGTCCACGGCTGGATAAGGCCGGTTGAACGCGATGCTGAGAACGGCCCCGAGCGTGTAGGGCCCAATTCCAGGAAGTGCTCTGAGCTCGTCCGGATCCTCCGGAATCCGCCCGCCGTGGCGATCTCGAACCACCTCCATGGCCGCTTTGAGATTGCGCGCGCGGCGGTAATACCCAAGCCCCTCCCACATCTTGAGCACGTCATCGATGGCAGCGTCCGCGAGATGGAGCGGCGTGGGAAAGCGGTCCATAAACCGATCGTAGTAAGGAATGACCGTCTCAACCCGCGTCTGCTGAAGCATGGTTTCGCTGACCAAAATCGCGTAGGGATCAGCCGTGCGGCGCCAAGGGAGATCACGACTCGCCTGGGTGTACCACGCTTCTAGTGTATGTGTGAAAGCTGCCAAGCTTTCTTCCACGGTGTGCGTGCGCTCCTTCCCTTTCGCGCCTCCTTTGGAACGCGTTCACCTCATACCGCCCGCCGGCGCAGAGAACAATACCGCATGGGGAGGTGGCTGGCTATGTGGAACATGATGAACGCGATGAGCGGGATGGCGCGAAGCCGAATGAACTGGCGGCGGCGAAGTCACGGGATGGGAACCATGACAGCCCTGCTTATAGGCGCGAGCGTAGGCATTGCGGCCTGGGAGGCCGTGCGTCAGATGCAGAACAAAAATCAAATGCCGAATGCCGCACAGGACCTTGCGCAGCAGATGATGGACGAAATCCGCGAATAGACGTATTGGGCCCGCCCCTAAGGGATGCGGGCCTCTCTGAAGTCGCGCCGCGATGAGGCGCTATGGATAGCGTCGGTGCACGCCATATTTGTGCTTCCAGACCTGGTACGACAGGCGGCTGCGCTTGAAGCTATCCACAAACCGCTGTGTATTGTCGAGCACGCGCCTCGCTTCAGCCAAGCTCATCTGCCTCGAGAAGATGGCTTGGCCGAACTCCTCGAGATCAATGATATGATAATACGACCGCTCGTACAGAAGGACATCCACATACATGTCTTCCACGTAAATATATTCCTGATCTTCCCACACCTTGACGAGATCGACGTAATGGTCAAAGCGCAGGCGAGGGTGCTTGACGGGGACACCCTTGTCCATACACGTGCTAACGGCAATCCCCCACTGCGGATAAATCTCGCGCAGGTGATTCGTGTATCCCTGTTCGAATGCGGGGCGCTGCACGACCACCAAACCAGGTCTGCGAACGAGCTTTTCAATGACGAAAGGCTCATTCGAGCGGTCGATTCCGCGTTCTTCTCGCTTGTGGATTTGTTGAACGCGGCCCTCTCGTAGCGCCACGAACGCCCCTCCTGCCTGTCCATAAGATCCGCTTTTCATATAGACTACCATGAGTTGCGTAAATCACAAAGCCGGAGGAAGGGCGTCACGACGGCCTTGAACTTCGCCGCGGCTTGAATCTCCGCCTCGAGCGCTGAACTCCGAAAGGTTCGGCCGAGCTCCGCCTGGGAACCGGGCGCACCCGCATTCGTTTGCCGCGCATGGCCCGAACGCGCTTTACCGCCCACCAGGCACTGCCCCCCATCGCGGCCGGCAGCAGGAGATACACGTACCACGGGGCAGCCTCAAGCGGTTCCGCATACGTCAGCGATGCCGCGTCGGCGTGTTCGATCACGACCCACTTGCCATCCGCGCCGAACAATCGGCTCTGAGGCGGAAGCATCGCGCGATCGCCATTCGTGGGATTGTAAAAGAGGAGGTAACCCTCCTCGTTTTCTCCTTCGTACTGCCAGTCGTCGATCACGCGCTGGCCGAAGTTGACCTCATGATAAAGGGGATCTCGCGCAACGAACGGCATGATGATGCGGTAGCCTTCGTACACCGTGAGGAAAAGGGCCAATGCCACAGCCATGATCAGCCAAACAGGTGTACGCCGCCGGCTTCCGACACGCATCTTCCGCGCCATCCGTCACACCTCCGGTTCTCCACGGTGGATTGTATGAACCGGAGCGGAAGAGGAGAACGAACGCGGACAACACAACGTCACACGAACAATTCTTCCGACTCGATGAGCTTCGTCAACTGCTGCACTGCGGCCTGCTCATCCGTACCGCTCGCCCGAATGAC
Source organism: Alicyclobacillus sp. CIJ1 (assembly GCF_057538885.1). NCBI lineage: Bacteria > Bacillati > Bacillota > Bacilli > Caryophanales > Alicyclobacillaceae > Alicyclobacillus > Alicyclobacillus sp. CIJ1. The sequence continues at coordinate 166,296 of NZ_BAAJPH010000147.1, forward strand.
GACGCGCTCACCGGACGGAATCGCGAGGCTCATGACACCCATGATGCTCTTCGCGTTGACCGTCTTGCCGTCTCTCTCCACAAACACTTCCGACTTGAAGCGCGTCGCCTCTTGAACGAACTTGGCGGCCGCGCGCGCAAACAAACCGCCGCGCAGGCGGACAATCGTCTCTTTCTCAAACATTTTCATCACCAAGTCCCCAGGATTGATCTTCAGTATATCATCCCACGCACCGCGGAAGATAGCGGTTTCACGGTTCTTTATGGGTCATTTCCGACGATTTATCGACAGCTGCATGACCTTTTTTTGAACGTTCTCGCAACCGATCGGCGATCTCCTCCAACTTGCGGAACCGGTGGTTCAGCCCCGACTTGGAAACTCGCCCCCCGATGGCCGCGCTCAGTTCCTGAAGATTCGACTCCGGGTACTGGAGCCTCAGCATCGCGGCTTCGCGCAGGTGCTCGGGCAAGCTTTCTAGCCCTATCGTACGCTCGATCCAGCGAATGTGCTCCAGTTGCCGGATGGCTGCCGAAATGGTCTTGTTCATGTTCGCCGTTTCGCAGTTCACCAGGCGATTCACCTGATTTCGCATCCCTTTCACAATCCGCCGATCTTCAAATTGGAGAAGCGCCCGCACTGCGCCGATCACGCTCAAAAACTCGACGATCTTTTCGACCTCTTTGATGTAGACGATATAGCCTTTCTTCCGAGCCGTCACGCGCGCGTTCAGTCCGTAGTGATTCATCAACCGCATGAGCCACTCGGCGAGATCGAGCGAATGGGCGTAGATTTCCAGATGATACGAGGAACTTCCAGGTGCGTTCACTGAACCACCCGCGAGAAACGCTCCTCGGAGAAAAGCCCGCCGGGCCTCGTCCTTTCGAGGAAGCGTCCATGCGACGGCCAGAGGGCCCTCTGCGATCTCGCCGCCATATCCCAACTCCGCGAGCGCGAACTCGGCTTGGGTGCGGCTCAACCGCAAAGTGTACACGTGGTTCTTCTTGAGTCGCATTTTCCGCCGCACCACGACTTCCGGACGAATGCCCAACAACTGCTTGATCGACGTGTAGACGCGCCTGGCCGTGGCCACGTTCTCGGTTTCGATGACGAGCGCGCCCGCGCCCTCCTTCAGGCGAAACGACGCGCTCAGGGCGAACACCGCCATCAGCTCGTACCGAGTTGCCGCGGGATCCGAGGCGATCTGCGTCAATTCCTTTTTGGTCTCCGCGGCAAACGACATCTGGCTATCTCTCCTATCTCGTGACGTGCTTCGTTTCCCGCTCGTAGCCCAACAGGCTCACAATCTGTTCCGCGACCTTTCGGCTGTCGTGGCGGGCGTAAGTCGCATAATGAATAAAATCGCGGGCGATGACCTTGAGCCCGAGTTTGTGCAGCTCCTCCATGTCCACCCGAACCGGATAGCTCATCTGCTCTTGGTAGCGCCGCAGGGCCTCCTCCGGCAGCGGTGCCGCGTTCACCAGCACGTAGTCGAACAGCCGTCGCCCCACGTGGCGATAAATGACGCGCACGTGGCTCGATGCCGACAAATCGTCTGTCTCCCCGCGCTGCGTCATCACGTTGCATATGTAAATCTTGCAGGCTCGGCTCGACGCAATGGCTTCAGCGATGCCCGGAACCAACAGATTGGGCAACACACTCGTATACAAACTCCCCGGTCCCACGACGATGGCGTCCGCGGACTCGATGGCTGCGATGACGTCGGGCAGGGGTTCGAGGTCAGCGGGAACAAGTTCCAGTCGCTCAATGCGCCCGCCGGCTTCCGGAATGCGCGATTCCCCCTCGACTACGCGGCCGTCTTCGAGGTACGCGCGAAGACGCACATCCTCGCGCACAGCCGGCAGCACTTTTCCTCGAACCGCCAACACGCGGCTTGTCTCGCGAATCGCCGACTCAAAGTCGCCCATGATATGCGTCATCGCCGCGAGAAACAGGTTCCCGAAGCTGTGACCCTCGAGCCCTTCGCCGGCGGGGAAACGAAACTGCAACAGGCGCTCCAATAGCGGCTCCGTGTCCGCCAAGGCGACCAGACAGTTGCGGATGTCTCCCGGTGGAGGCATGGCAAAGTCATGCCGCAGTCTGCCGGAACTCCCTCCATCGTCCGCCACCGTGACGACCGCAGTGAGATCGACGTCATATTCCTTCAGACCGCGAAGAATGGTCGACAAGCCCGTTCCGCCGCCGATACACACAATCTTCAGCCTGCGCTCTCGCCAGCGTTGCAGCCGTCGCTGGCGCCGAATGTCCGACCACCAGCCAAACGCGAGCAAAAGCACAGCCGCCAACACGATGGCAACGCCGATGTCGGCGGCGTGCGGCCAGTGCGAAAGCCGTAAAACGCCCGTCAAAAGGCCCATGCCGAAACAGGCGATGGTCCACGCGAGCAACCACCACTGTCGCATGGGCTAGTCCTCCCGCCTGAAATCCCGATGCGTGAGATCAACCACGGCGATCTCTCGAAGATGTTCGGCGATGTGCTTCGCGACCGCTACGGAGCGATGCTTGCCACCCGTACAACCCACGCCGATGACAAGATGGCTCTTCCCTTCCCGCTGAAATTCCGGGATGAGAAAGTCGAGCATATCCTCCGCCTTCTTCAAGAAAGCCTGTGTCTGCGGCCACTGCATGACGTAATTGTACACCGGTTCGTCTTCTCCGGTGTAAGGCCGCAGATGATCGAGGTAGTGGGGATTCGGCAAAAACCGCACGTCGAACACCATGTCGGCATCGAGCGGCACACCGAACTTGAACCCAAACGACACCACGTGGACCGGAAGGCGCATCGCATGGTCGACAAACCGGCGGCTCAATTCCTGCTTGAGTTGATTGGCGGATAGGTTCGACGTGTCAATCACGACGTCGGCCGCCTGCCGCACGCCCGCGAGTTTCTGCCGCTCAGCCTGGATGCTCTCGAGCAACCTGCCGCCCATCGAAAGCGGGTGGCGGCGGCGCGACGCCTTGTAGCGCCTCACGAGCGTCGCGTCGTCCGCGTCGAGAAACACAAGCGTCACGGTGACGTCCTTGCGTTCTTTGATTTCCTGGACGGTCATCAATAGAGGCTCGAACAGTTCACCACCGCGCAGATCACAGCCAAACGCCATCTTGCTTAGCTTGCCAGACGCGTGCTCGGCCATGTCGATGAGCCGCGGCATGAGCGCAGGCGGCAAGTTGTCGACGCAGAAAAAACCGAAATCTTCGAACGCCTGCATCGCAGTGGACTTACCCGCGCCTGACATGCCGGTCAGCACAATCGCCTGCAAGCGGTTGGTCACAGCACATCCCCCTCTTGGCTGCGCGCAAACAGCGGTTCCAGTGGATAGCCCTCCGGATCCATTTCATGACGAAGCAGACGGTGATCCGCGTCGTACGAGAAGCTCCCAAAGAACACCCTATCATCACCGCGCTCCTCGGCGGCGATGGCATGCAAAAGCATGAGGCGATCTCCTTCGTCCATGGGCAGGCGCGGGAGTTCCCGCTTCGTCACGATGGCAAGCGTGCCTTCTCGATGGACGGTTCGGAGGATTCCCGAGGCCCCTCGCCCGACGAACTGGGCGATGAGGCGCCGCTTCTCGCCTTCCTCGTTGCCCGCGGCGACGTAAATCTCATACACTCCGCGAAGATGGGCGTCCTCGAGATCCAAACCTGTTTCTTCGGTGAACTCGCGCATGGCCGCGAGTCGCCACGACTCGCCTGGTTCGACCTTGCCGCCCGGCAGGTACCACCATCCGCGGCGCGGTTTGCGCAACATCACGAACCCGCCGTCAAACGGTGCATAGCAGTTGACAATCACCTGCAAGGCGCCCACCCCATTTGTGAACAGCATAGCATGCTCCGCCAAAAGTATACCAGGGATGCGTTCTACACAAAAAAAGCGGCACCCGGAATCCGAGTGCCCAAGAACCTCTATATCAAAAGGGGGTCAAATGTGCTACGCCTTTAGAGTAGACCGCACATGTTTCAGCAGTGTTACATCCTCGTGAAATTTTGATGACCGCCGAACATTTCCCGCCACTCGTCACTCTTCGCGACTCCGCCGCGCCCGCCATCCAGCCCGAAGCACCACCTGCTCCATGCGGGAACTGCATTTGCTGAGCGAGGACACGGAAACGCGGAACTGCGCAGCGAGATCTCGCTGCACAACAGGCACGTTGGCGTAACGCAACACCACGTACAACAGACCGGCTGCCCAACTTTCGGGTTTCACAATCCGCTTGCGCAGGTCGAGGAACAAGTCGTCGTACAGGTACGTGAGCCAGAACCGAAGCGCTTGGCCCACCAGGGCACGAAGGCCGCGGGCGGTGAGCCATTCCGCCGCAAGATCCCACACCTCTCGCCACTGCGGTTGCAAATCCAAGATGATGTCCTGCCGCACATCCTCCAGCCGCATCTCAATGGGACCCGCGGCCCGCCAGATTCGAACTGGGCCCTTCGCACCCATCCGCTTAAGTGCAACGAGGGTTTGCTCCTGAAGCGACGCGTCGATGTCGGATCGAGCCAAAAACGACTTCAGCGCTTGCTCGGCATCCCCGTCGCCGACCACCGCGAGCGCGCGAATGACGCGCTGGCGCACCTCGCGATTGCCATGGCGCAAACTCCAGTATAAGGATGCCCGAAGCAAAGGATCTCGCTTCCATTCGTCCGGAGACGACGTCTGAAGGCGGTCTCGGACCTCGGCGAGCTGCATCTCGACCGGGATGTCCAGCTGATAGCTGACGCTCACCGACGCAAGTCCCGCCGCCCGCGCTTGACGCACCCGCTCGAGATGATAGTCCGCCACGCGTGCGCAGTCCTCGTGTCGCGACAATTGCCTCCATAGCGCTTCTGCACTGGTCAGGTTCCCGAGATTTGCGTGCGCAGCTGCGAGGCCATGCAGCAGCATAGGATGATCCGGCGGAACGAGGCGCGCGAGCCGCCGAAACGCCGCGAGCGCTTCGGCATGACGGCCGACGAACCCCAGTGTGATGGCCACTTTCATCGCGATGTCCGGGTGGAGGGGGATGACCTTTTGCAGCGGCTCCACCGCCCGCCGCAACCGCTCCTCATCGCCGAAATGTTGCAACAAAAGCGCGCGGTTGCAGAGCGCATGCAGGTTGTCCGGCTGTCGTTCGAGCACGCTCTCGGCCATCGCAAGCGCTTTGTCGTAATGGCCCGTGTAATAGTACGCCAAGCTTAGGTTGTTGCGAGCCGCAATGTGAGTTGGATCGGCCGCCACCACCTGCTCCAGCCACTCCACGGCGACTTCAAACTGCCCGTTTTCCAGAAAGTAGCGCCCATCCTGGATAGCTTGCATCGTCTCCACGCGTGCTTCCTCGCGCCTGCGCCGCTCCAGCGCCCGGCCGCCGCCAAACTCGTCGATGAGAATAGAGAGCATCTCTTCCGCCTCGGCGGCGTATTCTCCGTCGGGATCGACATCCAAGTAGCGAAGGAGATGCTCTTCAGCCGCGTCGTAGTCACCCAGGTTGGCGTAATTGTTGGCGAGATAAAACCAGCATTCCGACATGTGCGGATCCATATGCTCAAGCACGTAGTGCAACAGTTCATTGGAAGCTTCAAAATCGCCGAGCTCCGCGAGCACGCCCGCGAGGTTGCAGTAATGTACGGGATTGTCGGGCTCGTACTCCACGGTTCTTTGAAACGCTTTTACCGCGCGCGCCAGATCATTCCGCTGCAAGAAGCGCATGCCTCGCTCGAAGAAGTAGGACGCGTCCAGCTTCATCGCGATGACGTTCTCGGGTCGTTCCACCTTGTTGTAGCGATGGCGACGTTTGTCCATTTGCACCTTGTGCAGCGCCTCCTTTGCGACCATTCAACGGCACACGCACTTCATGGCGAGATCGGGCGAACGCGCTGCTCGCGCCCGCAACTGGTGGAAAAAGTATAGCACAGCGGGCCAGAAATGGCGAAGTTCCTCAAGATATTTGTACATGCTATAATGAATAGACGCTTTTGGAGGACTGTACAGGGGGATGAACGTGAGATCCATCAAACGTGCCATCGCACATGCGATTGCAGACGTCGTCGCGCGGCCGGTCGACGAGATCGCCCGCATGCTCGAATATCCGCCGAATCCGGCGCTTGGCGACCTCGCCCTGCCCTGCTTTCCGTTTGCGCGGGAGATGCGCAAGAACCCGGTGCAGATTGCGGACGAGCTTGCCGAGCGCGTACGGCACGTCGACGGCGTGGAAAGCGCACAGGCCGAGAAGGGGTTTCTGAACATCCGGCTGGCGCGGTCCCCATTCGCGGAACGCGTGATAGGACAGGCCATCGCATCCGTGCACAATCTGTTTTCAGAGGAGCGAGGCCGTGGGCGGACGGCCGTGATCGACTACTCGTCTCCCAATATCGCCAAGCCGTTTGGCGTCGGACATCTGCGTTCCACCATCATCGGCCACGCGCTCAAGCGCATGATGCGCGAGGACGGGTGGAGGGTGGAAGGCGTCAACCACCTGGGCGACTGGGGCACGCAGTTCGGCAAGGTCATCGCGGCGTACCTCAAGTGGGGCAATGAGGATGAAGTCCGCAAGGACCCGGTCAAGGAGTTGTTCCGCCTCTACGTCCGGTTTCACCAGGAGGCGGAGTCGTCGCCCGAACTCGAAGACGAGGGGCGGCTGTGGTTTAAGAAGCTGGAGGAGGGCGATCCGGAGGCGACGCGCCTCTGGCGCTGGTTTATCGACGAGAGCCTGCGCGCGTTCAAACAGGTGTACGACCTCTTGGGCGTGGAGTTCGAGCATTACATCGGCGAGAGCTTTTACAACGACAAGATGGATGCCATTGTGCAGGAACTGCGGGACAAGGGGCTGTTGGTCGAAGACCAGGGCGCGGAAGTGGTCGATTTGTCCGCGTACGGCATGCCGCCCTGCATCATCGTCAAGTCAGACGGCACGTCCATCTACGCCACGCGCGATCTCGCCGCGGCGGACTACCGGCATCACGCGTTCGGCGCCGACACGCTGCTGTATGTCGTGGGCGCGGAACAGAAGCTGCACTTTGAACAGGTGTTCAAGGTGCTTGAGCTCATGGGGCGGGACTACGCGAAAAACTGCGTGCACGTCCAATTTGGGCTGATGAAATTCAACGGCCAGCGGCTGTCGACCCGGCGCGGGCACGTCGTCTACCTTGAAGACGTCCTGCAGAAGGCCATCGAAGAAGCTCGCGCCATCATCGACGAGAAAAACCCTGGGCTCGAAAACAAGGACGCGATCGCCCGCCAGGTCGGCGTGGGCGCCGTGATCTTCAACGATCTCAAGACGTACCGGGTTCACGAGGTGGACTTCCGGTATGAGGACGTGCTCAATTTCGACGGCGAGACCGGGCCTTACGTCCAGTACACCCACGCCCGCGCGTCGAGCGTGCTGCGCAAGGCGGAGGTGGATCGGGTCGCATGGGACCCAGGCTACGAGCCGGATGACGCGGAGTGGGCGCTCATCTTCCTGCTCGCGCAGGCCAACGAGTCCTTGGAGCGCGCGGTCGACACGTACGATCCGTCCGTGATTGCCCGATACGCCCTTCAGATGTGTCACGCGTTCAACCGCTTTTATCACGATCACCCCATCCTGCAGGCGGACGAGCCGGCGCGCACATCCAGACTGGCCCTCACGCGTGCGGTGCGCGAAGCGCTCGCGAAATCCCTCTACCTTCTCGGCATCGAGGCGCCGGAGGAAATGTAAAAGCGGCGGAAATGTCCGCCGCTTTTGCTTTGCACCTTGCCTGCGCCGTAGACGGTTTGCCTCCCGAGCGTCCATTGGCCGCGCTCAAGCGCTTCCCTCCGATTGCGCAGCGATCATCTGCTCCAATTCCGCTGCAAACTGCTTCGCCGCGTCGAGCCCCATGCCCTTCAGGCGGAAGTTCATGGCCGCGACCTCGACAATCACGGCGAGGTTACGACCGGGCCGCACGGGCACCGTCACCTTCGGCAGCTCGATGTCCAGGATCTTCATGGTCTCCGTCTCAATGCCGAGGCGGTCGTACGCGTGGTTATCTCGCCACGCCTCGAGATGCACGACCATCGAGATGCGCTTGTGCGTCCGCACGGCCCCGGCGCCAAACAGGGTCATGGCGTTCAGGACGCCAAGGCCGCGGATTTCAATGAGATTCTGCAGTAACGGCGGCGCGCTGCCGACGAGGTAGTCGTCGGAGATCTGCCGAATCACCACCGCGTCGTCCGCGACGAGCCGGTGACCGCGCTTGATGAGCTCAAGCCCCGTCTCGCTTTTGCCGATCCCGCTGGAACCGATGATGAGAATCCCGATGCCGTATACGTCGACCAGCACGCCGTGCTGTAAGGTCTCCGGAGCCAGCTTATCCTCGAGGTAATTGGAGATACGCGCGGTCAGCCGCGTTGTCACCATGGGCGTGCCGAGCACCGGGATGCGGCGAGAGGCGGCCTCCTCCAAGAGTACCGGCGGCGGCGTGTCGCCCCGCGTGATGATGATGCACGGCGTCTGCTGATATGAACAAAACGCAAACGCCCGCAGAGCCCGTTCCTTCTCGTTGAGACCTCGCAAAAACGACAGCTCGGTTCTTCCCAGGATCTGCACGCGTTCCGCCGGGTGATAGCGCAGGTAGCCTGCCAGCGCCAGCCCTGGGCGATTGATGTCTCGCGTGTAGATCATGCGGTCCAGATCCGCGTCCTTGTTGAACACGTGCAGATCGAGATCGCGCACCAGTTGCCTGACACTCACTCCCCGCGGATTGGCCACGGCCCCATCCTCCCTTCCCGGCGCTCAGTCGCAGGCCGCCTCGAGATCCACGGCTCGGCGCGCGGCCATTCGGGCGCGATCCCGCTCCAAAATGGGACCAAGGAACCGCCCCGTGTGCGACTGGGGATTGCGGCAGACCTCCTCTGGCGCACCGGCCGCCACGACCTGACCGCCGCGGCTGCCGCCCTCCGGGCCGAGATCGATGAGATAGTCCGCCGTTTTGATGACGTCCAGGTTGTGCTCAATCACGAGCACCGTATCCCCATTCTCGACCAGGCGGTGAAGGACCGTCAAGAGCCGCTCGATGTCCGCCACGTGCAGCCCCGTCGTCGGCTCGTCCAGAATGTACAGCGTGCGCCCGTTCGACCGGCGATGCAGCTCGGATGCCAGCTTCACGCGCTGCGCCTCGCCGCCCGAGAGTGTCGTCGCCGGCTGGCCGAGTTTGATGTACCCAAGCCCCACGTCCACCAGCGTCTGCAAGCGGCGGCGGATCCGCGGAATATTTTCGAAGAACGCGCATGCGTCCTCCACCGTCATGTCGAGCACATCCGCGATGTTCTTGCCCTTGAAGGTGACCTCGAGTGTCTCGCGGTTGTACCGCTTGCCCTTACACACCTCGCAGGGCACATATACATCGGGAAGGAAATGCATCTCAATTTTGATGATCCCGTCGCCCTTGCACGCCTCGCACCGGCCGCCGCGCACGTTGAATGAGAAGCGCCCCTTCTTGTAGCCGCGCATCTTCGCCTCGTTCGTCGCGGCAAACAAGTCGCGGATGTCGTCGAACACGCCCGTGTACGTAGCTGGGTTCGATCGCGGCGTGCGCCCAATCGGCGACTGGTCGATGTCGACCACCTTGTCCAGGTGTTCGAGCCCTAAGATGACGTCGTGATCGCCCGGCTTGACGCGCGCGCGGTTCAGATCCCGCGCCAGCGCCTTATGGATGATCTCGTTCACAAGCGTGGACTTGCCCGAGCCGGAAACGCCGGTGACGCACGTGAAGAGCCCAATGGGAATGCGGACGTCGATGTTCTTCAGATTGTTCTCTCGCGCGCCGCGCACCTCGAGCCAGCGCCCATCTGGCTTTCGCCGCTCCTCTGGAACGGGAATGAAGCGCCGCCCGGACAAATACTGCCCCGTGAGTGAAGCGGGATTTTCCATGATCTCGGCCGGCGTCCCCTGCGCCACCACCTCGCCGCCGTGAATGCCCGCGCCCGGGCCCATGTCGATGATGTGATCCGCGGCGAGCATGGTGTCCTCGTCGTGCTCCACCACAATCAGCGTGTTGCCGAGATCGCGCATGTGCTCGAGCGTTCGGATGAGGCGCTCGTTGTCCCGCTGGTGGAGGCCGATGCTCGGTTCGTCGAGGATGTACAGCACGCCCATGAGGGAAGAGCCGAGTTGCGTCGCGAGCCGAATCCGCTGCGCCTCCCCGCCCGACAGCGTGCCGGCCGATCTCGCCAAGGTCAGGTAATCGAGGCCCACATCCCGCAAAAATCCGAGCCTGCTCTCAATCTCTTTCAAAATCTGACGAGCGATGTGCATCTCCTTCTCGGAGAGTTCGAGTCCCCGGAAAAACGCGAGCGCCTCGCCCACCGTCATCTCCGTGACCTCGGCGATGTTTTTCCCACCCACGCGGACGGCCAGACTTTGCGGCTTGAGGCGCCGGCCGTGGCACGCGGGGCACGGCTTCGCGCTCATGAACGACTCGATGAATTCGCGGATGGACTCGGACGTCGACTCGCGGTATCGGCGCTCCAGATTCGGAATGACGCCCTCGAACGGAATGTGAGCGGTCTTGTGCTGGCCGAAGTCGTTCTCATACGAGAAGCGAATGAGCTGGCCGTTTCCGCGTAGGAGGAGCTGCACCGCCTCCTCGGGCAGTTCCGCGATAGGCACGTCCGTCGGAATGCCGAACGCCCTGCATGCGGCCCGCAGCAGTTCCGGATAGTAGTTCGAGAACGATCCGCTCCAGGGCGCAATGGCCCCTTCCTCAATGGTCAGCGACGGATTCGGGATGACGAGCTGCTCGTCCACTTCCAGGTTGACGCCGAGGCCCGTGCACGTCTCGCAGGCGCCGAACGGGCTATTGAACGAGAACATGCGCGGCGCCAACTCGTCCACCTGAAAACCGCAGTGCGGGCATGCGGCGTTCTGACTGAACAGCATTTCCTCGCCGTCGATGACGTCGATCACGACAATGCCGCCGGACAGGGCGAGTGCCGTCTCCAGCGAATCCGCCAACCGGCTCGCGATGTCGTCGCGCACGACGAGGCGGTCGACGACCACCTCGATGGTGTGCTTGCGATTCTTTTCGAGCTGGATATCCTCGTCGAGATCGCGCACTTCGCCGTCGACGCGCACCCGGACGAAGCCCTGCTTCCGCATCTGCTCGAACACCCGCTGATGCTCGCCCTTGCGCCCTCGGACCACAGGCGCCAGCACCTGGAGCCTGGTGCGCTCGGGCAATTGAAGGACGCGGTCGACCATCTGCTCGATGGTCTGGGACTGAATCGGGATGCCGCAATGGGGGCAGAAGGGCTGCCCCACCCGCGCGAACAGAAGCCGGAGATAGTCGTAGATCTCGGTCACCGTGCCGACCGTCGATCGCGGATTCCGGCTGGTCGTCTTTTGATCAATCGAAATCGCAGGCGACAAGCCGTCGATGGCGTCGACGTCCGGCTTGTCCATCTGGCCCAGGAACTGGCGGGCGTAAGCCGAGAGCGACTCGACGTACCGCCGCTGTCCCTCGGCGTAGATGGTATCAAAAGCGAGCGACGATTTGCCGGATCCGCTGAGGCCGGTGATCACGACGAACTTGTCGCGCGGGATCTTGACGTCGATATTCTTCAAATTGTGCACGCGAGCCCCGCGCACGTGGATATAATCCTGTGGCATGCCGTCTTCCTTCTTCCTTTGCGCCTCACGACGCGTCCATGAGTTCCATGATCATATCGCGCAGCTCTGCGGCGCGCTCGAACTCGAGCGCTTTCGCGGCCGCCTTCATTTCCTGCTCCAGCTTCGCGATAAGTTCCTTGCGCTCGCGGCCCGACAGCTTTTGCGCCTTTTCCGCCACGGCCACGTAGTCCTCCTCCGACTCGGCCACCTTGGTGGACTCAATCACATCTCGCACCGCTTTGCGCACGGTCTGCGGGGTGATGCCGTGTTCTCGATTGTACGCCATCTGCTTTTGCCGCCGGCGCTCCGTCTCCTCGATGGCAATGCGCATCGACTCGGTGATGGTATCGGCGTACATGATGACCGTGCCGTTTGCGTTGCGCGCCGCGCGGCCGATGGTCTGAATGAGGGACGTGTGAGACCGGAGAAAACCTTCCTTATCCGCGTCCAAGATGGCGACCAGCGAGACCTCCGGCAGATCCAGCCCCTCTCGCAGGAGGTTGATCCCCACCAGCACGTCGAACACGCCGCGCCGAAGGTCGCGCAAGATCACCATGCGCTCGATGGTCTTGATGTCCGAATGGAGGTAGCGGACCTTGATGCCGAGCTCTTTCAGATAATCGGTCAGGTCCTCCGCCATCTTCTTCGTCAGCGTGGTCACGAGGACGCGCTCGTCGCGCCGGATGCGCTCGCGGATCTCGCCGACGAGATCGTCAATCTGCCCTTTGATGGGCCGCACGTGAATCTCCGGATCCACGAGCCCTGTCGGGCGGATAATCTGCTCGACCATGCGCTGCTGATGCCGCTGCTCGTAGGGCCCGGGTGTGGCGCTGACGTAGATGCACTGCCCCACGGCCCGCTCGAACTCCTCGAACTTGAGCGGGCGGTTGTCCGCGGCCGAAGGCAGCCGGAACCCGTGCTCGATGAGCGTCAGCTTGCGGCTCCGGTCGCCGTTGTACATGCCGCGTAGCTGCGGGATGGTGACGTGAGACTCGTCGATGAACGTGAGAAACCCCGGCGGAAAGTAATCGAGGAGCGTGTATGGAGGCTCTCCGGCTTCACGGCCCTCGAGGTGCCGCGAATAGTTCTCGATCCCGGAGCAAAAGCCCATCTCGAGCATCATTTCGATGTCGTAGTTGGTCCGCTGCTCAAGCCGCTGCGCTTCCAGCAGCTTGCCCTGAGCGCGCAGTTCCGCGAGCCGCTCCTCCAACTCTGCGCGAATCCGCTCGATGGCCCTCTCCAATCGCTCGCGCGATGTGACATAGTGCGACGCGGGAAAGACGCTGAAGTGCGACCTCCGCGCCACCACTTCTCCGGTCAGCACGTTGATCTCCGAGATTCGGTCGATCTCGTCGCCAAAAAATTCGACGCGAATCGCATTTTCGTCGCGGGAGGCCGGAAAAATTTCGACGACGTCCCCCCGCACGCGGAACGTGCCGCGCGTAAAGTTGATGTCGTTGCGGGTATATTGCATATCCACCAGCTTGCGAAGCATCTGGTTGCGGTCCATCACGGCACCCACCCGCAGCGAAAGCACGTGATGCCGATACTCTTCAGGATTGCCGAGGCCGTAGATGGCGGATACGCTCGCGACCACCAGCACGTCGTTCCGCTCCAGAATCGCAGCCGTGGCGGAGTGGCGCAACTTGTCGATCTCGTCATTGATTTTCGCGTCTTTCTCGATATACGTGTCCGTCGACGGGATGTACGCCTCCGGCTGATAGTAGTCGTAGTAGCTGACGAAATACTCCACGGCGTTGTTGGGAAAGAACGCGCGAAACTCGGCCGCCAACTGCGCGGCGAGCGTCTTGTTGTGCGCGATGACCAGCGTTGGGCGGTTGACCTCCGCGATGATGTTGGCCATGGTGAACGTCTTCCCCGATCCCGTCACGCCAAGCAACGTCTGGTGACGGAGGCCGCTGTACACCCCATCGACGAGCGCCTCAATCGCCTGAGGCTGATCGCCCTGAGGTTTCATGTCCGTCACAAGCTCAAACTTGCCAGGTAATTGGGACATGACTCGCCCTCCTTGCTCGTTGGCTCATCCGCGGACGGAGATGGACACAGCCTCACTCTATCACACCGAACGAGAAAAAGGGAACAAACGTTCCCTCCGAAACTCGCGATCCGATTGCGTGAGATCACCTACTCATTATAAAAAAACGGAAGCGACGGGTGCAAAGCGGACTCGGCCCGTCCTTTCCTTGTTCGCGCGAAAGGGCCTCTAGTCAACAGAGGTGTCCGCGCGGAGAAGAAGAGCTTCTGCATCGACATTCGTCGCAACTCGCGGCTCAGTTGGTGGGGAGCGCGGGGGCGGTGCCAGGCGCGTAGATCTTGCGCAGGATCACGATGTTCACGCGGCGGTTGGCCTGGCGGCCTGCCGGCGTGGCGTTCGACGCCACCGGATGATACTGACCGTAACCCATGCCGGCCAGGCGCGTGGGGTTGATGCCGTGATCGGCCAGGAAGCGCACCACGCTCATGGCGCGCGCGGCGGAAAGCTCCCAGTTGGACGGGTAGATGGGCGTGTTGATGGGCTGCGTGTCCGTGTAACCTTCTACCACGATGTCGTTGGAGATCTGCTTGAAGAACGGGATGAGCCCTTCGATAATGGCCTTGGCCTTGGGCAAAAGGACGGCCTGTCCGGTGTTGAAGAGCGCCACGTCCCGCATGGTGATCTGCACGCCGCGCGCCTCATCCACGACCTGCACTTCGCCCGTCAGATGATGGTTCGCGATATATTGCTGAATTTCCCGATATAACAAATCGAGCTGCTTCGCGTCCGTGAGGTCCTCGTTCGACTGCTGGTTCTGCGTCGTCGCGTTGGTTGGGTTGTTTGGGTTCTGCAGGTTGTCTGGGAACTGTTGGCCATTGTTCTGATCGCCGCTTTCGAGCAGCGCCGTCGTGCCCATGTTCAGCGGGATCTGCTGGCCGGGATGCAGCGCCTGATACAGCGATTCGGCCAGCGTTGCGAAGCGCGTCTTGTCGATGGTCGACATCGCGAACATCACGACGAAAAACACGAGCAAGAGCGTGATGAGATCGGAATACGTCACCAGCCAACGCTCGTGGTTCTGCTTGTGCTTAGGCTTCTTGCGCCGCTCCACTCTGAACCCCCGCCTTCTTCTCCACGCGATCCGACGCCGCCAGGAACGAGAGCAGCTTTTGCCTCAGCACGTTCGGGTTCTCGCCAGCCTGAATGGACAGGATGCCCTCGAGGGTCATTTCCCGCTCGAGCATCTCCTCCTGCGATCTCGCCCTCAACTTGTTGGCGACGGGGAGCCAAAAGATGTTTGCGCTCGCGACGCCATAGAGTGTGGCAATAAAAGCTGTCGCAATCTCAGGCCCGAGCGAACTCACGTCGGTCAGACTGCCGAGCACGTGCACAAGCCCCATCACCGTGCCGATGATGCCCATGGTCGGCGCGAATCCGCCGGCCGCCTCGAACATGGTGATCCCCACCTCGTGCCGCTCCTCGATGTGCGCGAGCTCTGTCTGCAACATGTCCTTCACCAGTTCCGGGTCGATCCCGTCCACAATCAGTCGGACACCGTTGCGCATGAATGCGTCGTCGAACGAGTTCACATGGTCTTCCAGCGCGAGAATGCCCTCTCGGCGGGCCATGACGGCGAGATCGACTAACTGATCGATCTGCGCGCGTGGATCTCGCTTGGGCGCGAAGAAGGCGATCCGCAGGTACTTCGGCAGAGACAGAAAGACCTTTAGAGGGCTCGACAGCATCGTCGCCCCAAGTGTGCCACCGAACACAATCATCATGGCAGAAGGTTGAATGAGCGCGGCGATGTTTCCTTTGTCGAGGATGTAGCCCCCGAGAAGACCGCCAATGCCGAGGAGCAACCCGAGTACCGTTGCGAAATCCATGCGAACGCCTCCTTCTATGAGCGAGATGTCTCATCACGCCTCGCGCCGCCAGGTATGCGCAGATACAGTGTCTCGAGAAAGCCAAACGGCCGCTTCAGTCGAAGTGCCGGTTCTTCTCCGGGCAGGACAAAAATGAGGCCGAGGTTGTGGCGCTCTCCCTCGAACACGGGACTCGATACCAGGCGGGGTTCGCCGCGTCGGTCCGTGATCTGAAAGCGCGCATACGCCGGATTTTGTTCCAGCGCGAAGTGGAAATCGTACTCCGTGTGAACAGGCGCTTGATTGACGTGCGTGATGAGTTCCCCCGGACGAATGCCGAGCCGCTCTGCAAGCGAACCGCGGATTACGTACAACACGCGTAGTCCCTCGCTGTCCGGAGCAAAGTGAGGTTCCAGGGCTCGATCCATTCGCCTTACCGCAATCCGGAACAGCTCCGTCAGGACGATTGTTGCGCCCGCCGCATAAACTGCGGCCTGTTGGTCCCAAATGTAAACACCCGCGAAGCCCGCAGCTAAGACGAGCCCGCGAATGACGTCGAACCAGCGCAGGTAGTGGAGCGCCCGCTCCACGCGCAACGAGGTGAGCAGTGCGTGCCAGCCAAGCGCGAGCGGCACGGCAAACCATGCAAGCGGCTGCCCCAAAACCACGTGCCACGGGTGCCAGCCCGAGATGAACGCCAACGCTGGATGCGCGAACGGTGTCACCCACACCGCCACAGGCACCACATAGCCGAACTGGAGTTTCATCGCCCCCATCCGCCGGCCTCGCCGGGAGGTGACGAGCGCCGGCAGGATGGCATCGCGCGTCCCCCACAGGCCGAGTACGGCCTCGGAGAGCGCGGCAATTGCAGCGATGGCGAGCCAATCCCCCTGCGGCATGTCCACGATGGCCCGCCAAGCAGGCAAAAGTCCCGCTGGCACAGCGCCGTGATAGGCGCGCGCAAGCCAAGAAAGCAGAACGGACACGGAGATGGCGATGGGCGCCGCGGCCAGCCGTGATCGGATCACGCCGAGCACAATCGACACGACGAACACGTACAGCGCGGACGAGATCGTCACCTGAGCCCCAGCCGCAAGCAATGCGAAGCTCGCCACGAGTCCCACGACGACCGCCCTGCCGTAGCGCAGGAGAAGCGTCTTGCCGATTCGCGTGACGCGCACGCCAAACCAAGCCCGCTCTCGGCGCACGTTTCTCACTAGATCCCAAATCACGAAGCCTGTCGCCAAGTAGTGATAAGGGTTCAGCACAAAGCTCAAGAGCAACAGGCCAACGAGCGCCCACCAGCCATTCGCCGTCACATGCATGGAAGCGTATCCCTTTCTCTAGCCCGCAGAGAAGGCCATGCTACACGCGGAGAAAGCGCCGGACGGTGATGACGCCTCCCCACATGCCGATCAAAAGTCCCATGGCGATCAGAATCACCGCAAGCTTGACCTCGATCTGACTCGCCTGGACAAGCGGAAATGCCAACCCGCTGAACACACCCTTTGCCTTCGCATAGAGCGAACGGTAGCCGTACACGAGAAGCGCAACCGGGATCACGCTGCCGACGAGCCCGATGATCATGCCCTCGATGATAAACGGCCAGCGAATGAACCAATTGGTCGCGCCGACCAGCTTCATGATCTCGATCTCTCTGCGGCGGTGAAAGATGGTCATGCGGATGGTGTTCGAGATGAGGAACATGGAAGTGATGACGAGCCCCACCACGAATACGATGCCAATGTCCCTCACAACCGCCAAGGTACGGAAGATGGCAGCCGCGAGCTTGTGCGGATCCCGCACGGCCGCGACACCCGGAATCTCGCTCACCTCTTTGGCCAGTCGGTCAATCTGATGCGGATCTTGCGGCTTCACGACAATCTGAATCGGGAGCGGGTTTTGCTTGAAGGCGTTCAGCACGTCGCTCAATTCCTGCCCCAGCTCTTGTTTCATTTGCTGAAGCCCTTCGTTCTTGGAAATCACCTGCACGGACGCCACGCCCGGCAGGGCGCGAATCTCCTGCGCCACCTGCTCACCCTGCTTCTCAGAAGCGTTCACGTTCAAGAAGGCGCTGAACTCGAGCTGCCCTGTCACGCTGTTTGACATCTGTTCAACATTGAAAGTGAGAATCAGCGAAAAACCGAGCACCGCCAACGTCACAATCACGGCGCTCAGCGCCGCAAACGACATCCAACCGTTGCGGATGACATTCTTGCACCCCTCGCGCACGTGCCGCAGCCATCTAGTCATCATAGCCGTAATACCCTTTCTCCTCGTCTCGCACGATCACGCCGTTCTCAATCGCGATGACACGCTTACGCATCGTGTTGACAATCTCCCGGTTGTGTGTCGCCATCACGATGGTCGTGCCGAGATCGTTGATCCGCTGAAAAAGGCGCATCACGTCCCACGATGTCTCCGGATCCAGATTGCCTGTGGGCTCGTCCGCGATGAGCACAGCTGGATTGTTCGCGAGCGACCTCGCGACGGCCACTCGCTGCTGCTCGCCGCCCGACAGCTGATGCGGATACATATTCATCTTGTCTTCCAAGCCCACTTGTTCGAGAACTTCCCGAACTCGTTTGCGAATGTACTTGGGCGGCGCGCCGATGACCTCGAGCGCAAATGCGACGTTCTCCGCCGCCGTCAGCTTGGGAAGCAGCTTGAAGTCCTGAAACACCACGCCGATAGTCCGGCGCAACAAGGGAATTTTGCGATCTTTCAACTTCTCAATGTTGAATCCATTGATGAAGATGTGCCCGCGCGTTGGTCGCTCCTCGCGGTACATCAACTTGATGAAGGTCGATTTTCCGGCTCCACTCGGGCCGACGATGTACACAAACTCGCCTTTCTGAATGCGAACCGAAATGCCATTCAGGGCCTGGGTCCCGTTGGGATACTCCTTCCAGACGTCCTGCATTTCAATCACTGTGCAGATCTACCCCTCATCCCATGATGTAGTGACCATGTTCTTCTCTCTCGTCTGTCCACGTGTGACCTTTTTGCCCCGATGCACATTCGACCCCCACGACACATACTGACCCACTTCGACACCGTACGCCGAAAATCCTGTTGGCAAATCGTGTCCAACATGCGAACTTGATTCAGAGCGTTCTCAGGTCAACCGTCCAGATCGCTGTCGAAAACCGGCGCACGGCATCGCGGTCGACCCAATCCGCCACGCCGGCGCATTGCGGGACCTGGATCACCCCAGGTTCGACGAACGCAATGGGCTCCTTCAGGACGTCCCGCTCGAAATATCGGTCACTCGGGCCGAGATCGGTCGCATAGCGCATCAGAGGTAGCGAAGCGGTGATGAGCCCGTGCAGGCGCCCGACGCCCGTTTCATACATCCCTCCAACCCAGGCGGACATGCCTGCCTCACCGGCCACGCGAAGGGCCTGCAGCGTCGCTCCAAAGCCACCCAGCCGCCCGGGTTTCACGTTCAATACGCGAGCCGCGCCGAGCCGTGCCGCGAGCTTCAGCTCTCGCACGGAGCGGACGCTTTCATCGAGGCAAATCGGAGTCCGCAACGAGTCCTGAAGGTCGGCCAAATCGAACCAATCGTCTTCTGGCAGCGGCTGTTCAATAAATTGCAGATCGTACACGTCGAGCTGTTGGAGCATCGGAGCATCTTCTGGCCGATAACTCCCGTTGGCGTCCGCCGCAATGGCGAGGTCCGGATAACGCAGGCGGACCGCCTCGATGGGTGCTTGATCCCGCCCCGGCGCAATCTTAAGTTTCACTCTGCGGACCCCCTGCTCCACCGCCCTGTCGACGGAGTGGATAAGCGCATCCAGCGATTCCGGCATCCCGAGCGTCACGCCGACTTCCACGCGATCTCGGCCACCCCCGAGCAGGCTGGCCAAAGGTTGCCCGGTCCTCGCCGCGTACCAATCCCAGACCGCCATCTCCAGTGCAGCCACACTCATTCGATTGCCGCGCACATCGTGAAAGGCTGCGTAGACGGTCCGCGGATCAGGGCCTTGGGCAGCACCGCGAAGCCATCTGGCGAATCTCGGCACCAGATGATGGACGAGCATGACCCACGCGGTGTCCGTGCACTCCTCCGTGTAAGTCGGTTGCGCGAGCGCCACACATTCGGACCAACCCTCAACCCCTTCCGCATCGACGAGCTGCACGAGAATAGCCTGCTTCTCGCGAATATGGCCGTGAGCCGTCTGCATTGGGAACTTGAGCGGCAGAGAGAGGCGGTGTAGAACGCAAATCTGAATCATGCGGGAACCCCTCTTGTCCCCACAGCGTAGGAACATGTTCGAGTCATTTCAGAGGTATATCGCAACAATGGAGATGTTGCAAGCCATACGACAAAAGCCACGGGCCCTTGCATGGCTCCGTGGCTCGATTCCTGCAGTGCGTTTTTCAGGACACCGGTTTGAGGTGATCCATGATGATTGCAGCCGCCTGGAACGTATAAGGCGCAGGGTTAATCCACATATTTTGCTTCGTCGGCCAACCCGTGAAGTGCGCGTCGTTGTATTCGTACCACAGCTCGCCGTCGAAAACGGGGATGACCGGCAAATCCTCGGCCGCGATCCGCTCGACCTTATACAGCGCCTGCCGCTGCACCGCAGGATTCGTCGTGGAAGCAAACTGAGCAAGCGCCTGGTCAACCTGCGGATTTCGATACTGTTCAATATTCCAGTTGCCTTTGGAGTCGAGCATGTCATAGTAAATCGTATAAGGTGTCGGACCCTCATTGGTCCAGGACAAGGCGAGATCGTAATTCGGCTTGATACCGACGCCCGGATTGATGGAATTGAAATAGGCGTTGAACTGCTGTTGGACGACATTGATGTTGATCCCAACGGGCTGAAGCTCCTGCTTGATGAGCAGCGCATCTTCGTCCCAGTCGCTCCATCCAGACACCGTGAGCAAATTGAAGGACAGCTCTTTCCCGTCCTTTTCGAAAATGCCGCGGCTGTTCCTCTTAAAGCCTGCCTTCTCGAGAATTTGAATCGCTTTTTCGTCGTTCAAGGTGAACTGTCGATCCTGGCTTGGCAAGTTCGGGTCAAGCCACGACATCTGCGAAGGAATCAGGCTGGTCGGAACCGGAAGCACCGAATAATTTGTCTCCCCAATTTGCTGAATCGCCTTCCGGTTGATGGCAAGGCTGATCGCCTGACGCACCGCCAGATTTGCAAGCAGCGGGTTATTCCAGTTTGGATATAGTTCGACAACACTACCTGGCGGGAAGTCATAATGATGATGCGCCGGATCGGCGGCCACAAACGTCTTTTGGATGTCGGGAATGTCGATCCCGGCCCAATCCACCTGGCCGCTCGCGAGCGCCAGGTCGGCAGCCTGATTGCTTGTGTACGCTGGATAGCGAACGTATTTTACTTTGGGCACACCGTTGTAGTAGAAACCGTTGGCTTCAAAAGTGTATTGCTGCGGCGAAAATGCGATGAGCTTGAACGGGCCAGTCCCAATCGCCTTCTGCCATGTGATTTTTAGCTTCGTCGGATCGCCCAGAGAACTCCACTCATGTTGAGGAACGATGTACGTGCCTCCAAGTACATATTGCTGCGCGAACGGAATATCGACGTCTTTGAAGGTGAACTCAACTTCGTGCTTGTTGAGCGCGCGCACATTGGAGAGGACAGACCAAACATTGTTCGTGTCTGCGTCAGGATATTTCTTGAGTTCGTTGAACGTGAAAACCACATCGTTCGCAGTGAACGGAGTACCATCAGTCCATTTCGCATTTGTGCGGAGCTGGACAATCACCGACTTGCCGCCGTTCGTAAAATGATAACTTGTCCCAAGGAGACTCCACGTCTTCCCTGTTAGGTTGTCAAAATAGAAAAGAGTCTCATAGATATTCCCGTACGTCCCGTCGTTCGTGCTCGGATCAAAGGGATTAAAGTTGTCCGCGAAATTCCCCTTCGGGCTTGTGATGACTGTCAAGGTGTCGCTAATCGCGCCCACTGCCGCTTCTGATCTCCCCGACTTCGACACTTGGTAGTCATACAAAGTCCCACAAACCCATGGCCGATGCGGATTCGTGGGACCTGTGGATAACTCGCGTAGTGTCTACAGCCCTCTTGCCCGAGGTTCTACCTTCAGGATCCTCGGCGGTTCCTTGA